>NZ_JAQMSE010000032.1:0-27101 GCF_028330045.1 Aphanizomenon sp. CS-733/32 | reverse complement strand
TAGTCCTAATCAGAAAAAATCAGAATTTTTCCGAGGTCCAGATTTTTTTGTTGTATTGGGAACAGAACGCAAAACTCGGAAAAGTTGGGTAGTTTGGAATGAAGATGGTAAATATCCCAATGTAATTTTAGAAATTCTCTCACCAACTACAGCGAATACAGATAGAGAATACAAAAAAGAACTTTATCAAAATACTTTCCGCACACCGGATTATTTTTGGTTTGATCCTTATACCTTAGAATTTGCAGGTTTTCATTTATTAGATGGAAAATATCAACCTTTAGAAGCAAATGAAAAAGGACATTTATGGAGTCAACAATTAGGTTTATATTTAGGAACTAATGAAGGTTTATTGCGGTATTTTACGCCAGAAGGAAAGCTAGTTCCTACACCTGAAGAAAGTGCAGAATTTGAAGCAAAAAGAGCAACAATTGAAGCTGAAAGATCCGAACGTTTAGCAGCAAAATTGCGGGAATTAAATATTGATCCTGACACACTGTAAAATGTAGGTTGGGTTAAGCGACAGCGCAACCCAACAAAAGCTTTTATAATTAAGTGTAAGAGGATGTTTGAAAAATATCCTTAATTCCAGGATTTTCTACATGAAAAGATTGTACCCAATATTGCAAAGCGGCGGAGAGTTCACCAGTTGCACCACCAAATTGTTCTAACATCAACTGAGCAAAACGGGGATTTGCTTCATCAACCTTGACAACATGAATTGATTCTTTTTTGTGAAAAAACATAATTTTAGCTCCTGGAAACTTTCACCTAAAAAAACACAATTTATCATCCTAACTATTGTTAAGTTATACTCTGCTGCTTCTTTGCCATAACCCCCATAAATAAATCGCAATAATTGCCCCTATAACTGCCACTACTACTCCAGGAATACTTAAAGATGCGGATGTAAGTTGTAAAGTCCCTGTACGAATGAGAGTAAATAAAGTTCCACCGATAAAAGCACCAACAATCCCTAATATCATGGTGGATATCATCCCCCCACCTTGATAACCAGGATAGATTGATTTGGCAATTACTCCGGCTAATAGTCCTAAAATTATCCAAGTAATAATATTCATGGATGTCCTCAAAAATTTGACTCAAGTTATGTCAAATTTATCAAAGCTTCATATTATTTATTTCTATCTAATGACATAAACTATATAAATCAAAAGGTATGTAGTTTTGTTCTCTCCATAAATCATCACTACATACCAATTCTAATTAAATAGAACGAGAGAATTTTGTCTCTCTAGTTCTTGTATGAGTATCGAAAACAACCGCAATATTTCTAACTAGCAATCTGCCAATATCAGTAATATAGATTTCATCAGCTAAGACATTTACTAATCCATCAGCTTGGAGAGGGGCTAATTGTTGGAGTTCATAGCCGAAATATTTATCAAAATTGATCTGATATTTCTGTTCAATTTCTGACTTATTTAGTTGAAAGTGAGACATTATGGACATAATTACATCCCGTCTAATAATGTCATCTTGAGTGAGTTTAATGCCTTTACTGGTGGGAATTACACCACTCCCAACTGCTTTGTAATAATCCTTTAATTCCTTGTGGTTTTGAGCATAGGCATCTTCTAACATACTAATAGATGTAGCCCCAAACCCAAATAATTCGGTTTCTGCATGGGTAGTATAACCTTGGAAATTACGTTTTAGTGTACCATGACGTTGAGCGATCGCTAATTCGTTATTATTTTTAGCAAAATGATCCATGCCAATAAACAGGTACTCGTTATTAGTTAATTCCTCAATTGTCATTTTGAGAATCTCTAACTTTTCTTCTGCTCCCGGTAATGCGTCTTGAGGAATCATTTTCTGCACAGGTTTAATCCAAGGTACATAGGCAAAATTAAACACGACAATTCTATCAGCATCTAACGCCATTGTCTTGTGTAATGTTTCCCGAAAAGTCTCAAGAGTTTGATAGGGTAAACCATAAATTAAGTCTACATTCACACTATCAAATTCAGCTTCTTTAATCCAACCCATGACATCAAACAGCAATGATTCTGGTTGAATGCGATTCACGGCTTTTTGTACTTCTGGGTTGAAATCTTGAATCCCAAAACTAATCCGATTAAAGCCGATATCCCGCAAGAATAAGATATAATCTCTATTTACATAGCGGGGATTAATTTCAATAGATACTTCGGCATCTGAAGCAATTTGGAAATTATGAGTAATATTTTTCCACAAAAATTCTACTTGATTAAGTTCTAAATAATTTGGTGTACCTCCACCCCAATGAATTTGAAGCACCTTTCTATCTTTATCAATTAAAGCTGAAGTGTTTTTGATTTCCTGTTCCAAATGTTCTAGATATGGAATGGCTATATTCTTGTTATTGGTAATTACTGTATTGCAACCACAGAAATAGCAAGCACTTTGGCAAAAAGGAATATGGAAATACAAAGATAGGGGAGTTTTTCGTTGATTGGAAGCGGTAATTACAGATTGAAACTCTCTTGCGGTGAAATTTTCACTTAATTCTGTTGCTGGGGGATAACTTGTGTATCTGGGAGCGCGAGTATCATACTTTTGAATTAGATCAAAATCAAACTTAACGCCAGGTAATAGAAAAACCATTACAGTCTCCAATAAATGTGAGTATATTTCTGTGTAGTTGGGAAGTAATCAATTTTCCCGATTTAATGTTGTAATTTAGGATTTAGCAAATAGAATATGTTTATTCTATTTGTTTGTAGTTAGCATTATTTTTTGACGAACCACAGAGCCACAGAGAACTCAGAGGAAGAGGATTGTTGTAATTTAGGATTTAGCAAATAGAATATGTTTATTCTATTTGTTTGTAGTTAGTCTTATTTTTTGACGAACCACAGAGCCACAGAGAACTCAGAGGAAGATGATGGATTTTTATATAATTCATCGTTGTTAAAGTTAATTGGGTGATGAATTATATTTTTGTAAATTATGCGGGACTTAAACTAAATCATTGTAAGTGGCTCTACCAAGAGCTTGGATTAAGATACTTTCCAATTCTTGAAGTATCTGCATATTTAACTTAAAAGCATGGTTGGCTTCTGCTACAATTTTGTCAGCGGTTGTATCATCAATATTAACTTTATCTAATGCTTGACGATACTTTCCTTTGAAAGTCTGCTTGTCTGGAATTTGCTGAAAATTGTAAAAGGAAGTTCCTTCATGTCCAGAAAGTTTTAAGGCTGACTGAGCAATTTTTTGGAGCATTTGCCCACCAGAAAGATCACCCAAATAACGAGTATAGGAATGAGCTAACAATAGTGCAGGTTCATGAGTGGAAATTTGTTGGATACGGGCAATATAAGCTTGGGCGGCAGGTGAAGGGGTGATGCGCTTGTACCATTGACTCCCATAATAAAATAACATATCTTGCTCTAGGGAAGATTGGCGATTTAGTTCGGGAAAATAAATCAAACTAATTACAGGATGCTGTTTATGTTTCTCGATTGCTGTTTCTAGTTCACTATAAACAAAATAGAAATTTCTCAACAATTGAATGAAACAATCTCTATCTACAACTCCTTTGACAAAACATTTCATGAAGCCGAGATTTTCTGAATCTGTATGCGCTTGTTGAGTTCCTACACGCAGTTTCATGGCCAAATCATTACTCATTCTTAGTTCCTTCTTGTTTACTTGTCAGGGTTTGCAAATCTCAACGACTTGTTTATCAGTTCACCGTCTTTATCATCACAGGAAAATTGCTATTCTCTGGGAATAGGGTTTTGAGAATAATTTCTCTAGCACAAATTACTACCGATGTGGATTTCGGCGATTTTCACTGTCCTGAAATTATTTAACTATTATTCTTTGTATAACTATAAGAGTATTCATATTTATTTATGGTTTCATCAATACATTTGTCCCGGAAATAGGTATTTAAACTATACGAGAATTAGAATAATTCAGTATTTTTGTAAGAATTAGTTTCAATAATTTAACTGATGACTAATAACAAATATTTATGCTTATATAATTTTAAGGCAGATAATGGTAAAGGGACTACTTATGGTTAAATCGTTGGATAAACCGCCACTTGATCTATCGCAATCGGGTGTAAAAACACCAGTTCAAGAAACATTATTAACACCCAGGTTTTATACCACTGACTTTGATACAGTGGCAAAAATGGATATTTCTGGGTATGAAACGGAATTAAGGGCTGTAATTGACGAACTCAAGGCTGATTATAACCGTCATCACTTTGTGCGAGATGATGAATTTAAGCAAGGTTGGGATCACATTGTTGGTGAAAAACGACTTGCTTTTATTGATTTTTTAGAACGTTCTTGTACTTCGGAATTTTCTGGGTTTTTACTATTTAAAGAATTATCTCGTCGTCTCAAGGATAGTAACCCTTTGCTATCAGAAGCATTTGCTTATTTAGCACGAGATGAAGCCCGTCATGCTGGCTTTTTGAATAAGTCAATGGCAGATTTTAACCTTTCCCTTGACTTGAGTTATCTCACTAAAAATCGTACCTATACATTTTTCCCAATCGAGTGGGTTATTTACACAGTTTACCTATCGGAAAAAATCGGCTATTGGCGCTATATTTTAGTATATCGCCACATGGAAAAAAATCCAGAGTACCAGTTTTATCCTCTATTTAGGAAGTTTGAAAGCTGGTGTCAAGATGAGAATAGACACGGTGATTTTTTCAAGGCTTTGTTACGTTCTCAACCCCAGTTATGGAATAATTGGAAATCTCGGCTATGGGTACGTTTCTTCCTATTAACTGTATTCGCTACCCACACTATGACAGTATTTGAAAGAGGGAATTTCTATGAGATATTAGGTATGCACCCTCGTAAGTACAATACTCAAGTAATTGAGGAAACCAACAAAACCGCAGCTAAGGCATTTCCAATTATTTTAAATACCAATCACCCCTACTTTTTTTGGTATTTAGAACAATGTGCATTGTATAATCAGAAAATAATTGATCTCAATCAAATTAATGATTGGGGAATTGTGAAATTTATCCAGAAAATTCCCTTAACTTTAATGATTTTTTGGTATATGTTCAAAATTTTTCTGATTAAACCCATCAACACAGAGGCAACTCGTGAACAAGTTTGTTAATTAGGTGACAGGTGACAGGTCGCAGGTGACAGGTGATAGGTGATAGGTGATAGGTGATAGGTGACAGTTAAGAGAGAATAGGTAATAGGTAATAGGTAATAGGTAATAGGTGATAGCTGACAGGTGACAGGTGACAGGTGACAGTTAAGAGAGAATAGGTAATAATTATTTACCAACTACCAATTACCAATTACCAATTACCAATCACCAATTACCCATTACCCATTACCCATTACTCTATTTTTTATTCTTTAATTGCAATGGCGTATATTTTCCCCCTAATGCTTCAACAATAGCGCGGGTATTTGCTGCCATCATTTTTATATAAGTATCGCCATTACTACCTTTTGCCCCAATAGAATCAGAATAAAGTCGAGTTGGTGCTAATTTTACTCCGGCTTCTTCGGCTACTGTTTTAATTAAAGCTGGATTAATTGTTGTTTCCGCAAATATGGCGGGAACACCGATTTTTTTAACTGATTCAACTAACTTTTTCACGGTTTGGGCGCTGGGTTGTTCTTCCGTACTAATGCCGATTAAAGTTCCTGCGATCGCTATTTTATAAGCATTACCATAATATTGAAAAGCATCATGGGTAGTGATGAGTTTCCGTTTATCTGCGGGAATTGTTTGAATTTCTTGAAAAATCCAAATATGTAATTGCTGTAATTCATCAGTTAGCTTTTGGGCATTTTGAGTAAATTTCTCTTTGTCTTCTGGTGACAATTCAATTAAACTATCTCGAATGGCTTTCACCATAGATATAACATTTTCTGCACTGCCCCAAACGTGAGGATCTGGAACAATTTGTCCTTTACCTTTATCTAACTTTAAGGATTTAACAACTTCCCCCACAGGGATTTTTTTGACTGTCCCTCCAGCAGCATTCATTAACTTAATTAATCCTGGTTCTAAATTGTAACCGTTATACAAAACCAAGTTAGCTTTTTCTAAAATCCGACTATCTGCGGGTACTGGTTCGTAAACGTGAGGATCTGTACCTGGGTTAAGAATACCCGTAATTTGTACTTCTTCTCCACCAATTTCTTCAGCTAAATCAGCAATAATGGTACTCGTTGCTACAATCTGGGGTTTACTATTTCCCTGGGGTTGGGAATTGGGAGTACAACCCATTAAGGCCAAAGATAAGAACATTCCTAGACAAAGGGAGAACCTAACCCCCGACCCCTTCCCTGGGAGAGAAGGGGAGTAAGAATCAAAGCCTCTCTCCACATAGGGGAGAGGTTTGGAGAGGGGTTTCAGTAATAAGTCATACATTGTATCAAGTATTAGTTTCATTTATCTTACTGATTACTTCTAATTATAGATATTCTCATAGTTCTCTCATTTTTATGGTAAGCTCGAAAAATAAGTATTTTAACTAGGGTTATGCAAAACGTCTCTTTTTACCACAAATTTAGTTTATCTCCCAAAAATCAAATAGATATACTTACAGAAACTATCAAACCTATTGACATGAATTCATCAACAGCAATCAATGTTACTCATGTATGTGTACATTATCGCACACAGGAAGCATTGAGAGATGTTAATTGTATAATTAAGCCAGGAAAAGTCACAGGTATTTTTGGTCCTAATGGTGCGGGTAAAAGTACATTAATTAAAGCTATTTTGGGATTAGTTCCCATGAATAGTGGTCAAGTTTTATATAAAAGCAAGCCTTTAATGCAGCAACTAGAGAAAGTTGCTTATGTACCACAACGTAGCCAAATTGACTGGAATTACCCCGCTACTGTGTGGGACGTAGTGATGATGGGGCGTGTCAAAAAAACAGGCTGGTTACGGAGTTTCTCCACAGTTAGTCGCCAAATTGCTAAACAAGCACTAGAAAGAGTGGGAATAGGAGAATTAAAAAATCGTCCCATTGGTGAACTTTCAGGAGGACAACAACAACGGGTATTTTTAGCTAGGGCTTTAACTCAAGAAGCGGAAATATTTTGTTTTGATGAACCCTTTGTCGGAATAGATCAAAAAACCCAAGCTATCATTTTTGAAGTTTTTCAAGAATTAGCAAAAAATGATAAAATTGTCTTAGTAGTTAATCATGATTTAGGGGAATCTATCACTCATTTTGATGATTTAATTTTATTAAATTGTGAATTAATCGCTACAGGTTCACGCCAACAAGTCTTAACAGAAGAAAACTTATATCGCGCTTATGGTGGCAAGGTCATGTACTTTGCGGCTTAATTTATTATGTGTTTGAATCAGCCAGTTTGAATTAGGAATGTGAATTAAATACAGTTTTTACAGTTTTTAATACTAACCTACGTATGTTTAGTTTATTTCTTCTATTTAACAATATGTTTCAAGCACTAATAGAACCGTTGCAATATGGCTTCATGCAGCGTTCCTTAATCATCGCCATATTAGTAGGTTTATTGTGTGCCATTGTTGGTAGTTATTTAATGGTACAACGCCTTGCATTGCTGGGTGATGCTATTAGTCATTCAGTATTACCAGGACTAGCGATCGCCTTCATGATTGGTGCTAATATCTTTGTTGGGGCGTTTATAGCTGGTGTTTTGAGTACAATGGCTATAGCTGTCATTAAAACCCGATCTCCCATTAAAGAAGATGCCGCTATGGGCATAGTTTTTTCTGCCTTTTTTGCCCTTGGTGTCACCTTAATTACAGTCATTCAAAAAGATAATAAAATTGACTTAAACCATTTTCTTTTTGGTAATATTTTAGGTGTAACTGGGGACGAAGTTAGAGATACAGCTATGATTACAGCTATTGTTTTAATAGTAGTTTTCTTATTATATAAAGAACTGTTATTTTACACATTTGATCCTTTGGGCGCACAAGCTGCAGGTTTACCAGTTAATCGTTTAAACTTTGGTTTAATGTTGTTAATTGCTTTAACAATTGTTGCCAGTATGAAAGCTGTGGGAGTAATTTTAGTATTATCACTTTTAATTACTCCCGGTGCAACTGCTTATTTGTTGGTCAAACGTTTACACGAAGTGATGATTTTAGGGGCGGTAATTGGGGTAATTTCTAGTATTAGTGGAATGTATCTCAGCTATTTTTATAATTTACCCTCAGGTCCAGCTATTGTGTTAGTAGTTTCGGGTTTATTTACCTTGGCTTTGTTGTTGAGTCCTCGACATGGAATTTTGATATCTATGATAAAGAATAAATAAAATTATCAAATTGGTAATTAAATTACATTAGTAATTACACTAATATTGATGGAAGACAAATTTTTTACCCATATTAAAACACCAGCATTAGGTTGAGGTCGCACTAATTCACTAATAATATTAGTAAGCTGTTACGCAGCTAAATTTGATAACCATAATTTAACTTTGTAGTGCGGGCATCTTGCCCGCTAGAATTTACAAACTAAATGCACAACAGCTTATTACCCCTACTTTTGACTTCCCGCAGCGTCTCCTAAGTGACAAATAACCCCCTCAAAATCATCAAACACTCAAGTCACAGTAGCGCAAGCATCTTGCTTGCATATTTTTATCCTTGTTAAAAGCACAACATATTTACTAAAACTATTTGATTTTTAGGAATACTAGCGTTGACAAGTTCATTTGTAATCCCATCTTCTGTACCATCTCTTTGAATCCAGACTTGATTATTGATAATATCAATATGAATTAAACAGCCATGTGTTCTCTATTTATTTTCCCAACCAATTGTTAGTAACAAGTAACTGTTTTCTGATTTATCAATGATTAATTTTCTTTCTAACTCTCCATTTTAACTTCTACTGCTATTTTTTGTCCAGTTTTCTCTGCGGCTATGAGTTTTTCTGCACCTAAATCAATATATAAATCCCTTGTTCCCCATTTTAGCACAAGTGGATCTTTAGTAATTTGCCAATTTTCTTTTTCTAGGGCATTTTTAACCTGATTATGATAAATATCTTTTGCTGGCATAATGTTTTTAGAAATCAGAATTTTTACCCTTGACAATTTTCTGAGTTTATCCTATCATTAGATTATAGTGGAAATCTGTGTCGCCATATATATAGGACTTACGCACAAGTCACGGAATAATGAACCACGTTCGCGAAGCGTGCCGAAGGCATAGGAACGAAGAGAACGAAGAAAAGAGGGTTTGAGATATTTTGCGTAAGTCCTGATATAGTCAAGTTATTAACAGGCTCATAGAAAAACAGAGATCAAACATTCCCAAAAACTCATCAACCCAATCATTATCAAACATCCTGTTAATCCTTAAATCCTGGACATCCTGATTCTGACAAAATATTATTGTTATCATTCAGAGCTTCCCGTGAACATTCCCCAGCAGAACCAGGGAACGAGGGAAAATCTCACAATCACATCCTGTTAATCCTTAAATCCTGGACATCCTGATTCAGACAAAATATTATTGTTATCATTCAGAGCTTCCCGTGAACATTCCCCAGCAGAACCAGGGAACGGGGGAACAATCACATCCTGTTAATCCTTAAATCCTGGACATCCTGATTCAGACAAAATATTATTGTTGTAATTTTCTAGGTAAAGTAGATAGCAATTTCTGAGTATCAGCAATTATTTTATCACCCCAAAGATTCTTTTTTAAAAAGTTAGTATCTGCAAAGTTTTTATCTAATTTTAATGCCGTTTCCGCTAACTGATAAGCCTGTTGTTGTTCTCCTTTAGTATATAAAGCCACAGCTAAAGCTAATATGGGTTCGGCTGATTTATTATCAATTTTCATGGCTTTTTGCCATTGTTTAATCGCTGTTTCTTTGTCTCCCTGTTCATATTTTATCAAGCCTATATTATTAACAGCAGCTAAACTATTGGCATCTTTAGCAACCGCCTGATTATATTCAGATATTGCAGCTATGTAGTTTCCTTGTTGATGATAAACAACTCCCCGGTTGCTGTAGGCTTGGGCTAAGTTAGGATTAAACTTGATAGCTTGGGTGTAATCATCTATAGCACCTTGCTTATCTCCTAATTCATAACGGACACTTCCCCGAAAGTAGTAAGCATAAGCATCGTTAGGATTAATCTTAATAACTTCGTTAAAATCTGCTATAGCACCTTGATTATCTCCTGATTGAGCTTTAGCAATTCCCCGGTTGTAGTAGGCATTGGCATAGTTAGGATTAAACTTGATAGCTTGGGTGTAATCATCTATTGCACCTTGCTTATCTCCTAATTCCTTACGGACAACTCCCCGGTTGTAGTAGGCATTGGCATAGTTAGGATTAATCTTGATAGCTTGGGTGTAATCATCTATTGCACCTTGCTTATCTCCTAAATCATCACGGACATTTCCCCGGTTGTAGTAGGCTAGGGCATCGTTAGGATTAATCTTGATAGCTTGGTTGAAATCTGCTATTGCCCCTTGCTGATCTCCTAATTGCAAACGGACACCTCCCCGTCCACTGTAGGCTAGGGCAAAGTTAGGATTAATCTTGATAGCTTGGTTGAAATCTGCTATTGCCCCTTGCTGATCTCCTAATTGAAAACGGACAACTCCCCGGACGGTGTAAAATACTGCACGGGGACTGAGTTCAATGGCTTTATTTATCGCTGCTGCTGCTTCTCTATATCTTTTTAAACTAAATAAAACCACCCCCTTTTGAACATACACATTGGGATTATTGGGCTGGAGTTGAATAGCTTTATTTATGGCTGCTAAGGCTTTATCCAGTTGGTTTGATTGTCTATAGCCTACAGTTAAATTATACCAAGCAGGCATAAAATCAGGTTCAGATTGCACCGCTTGCTCAGATGCAGTTATAGCTTCTGGATATTTTTTACTCTCAAATAACGCCAAACCCATGCCAAAATAAGCTAAGTGAATAAACTTTGGTTTTTGGTTAATTGCTGCTTCAAAAGCCTGTATTGCTTCTGGATAACGACGTAAGCGCCACAGTTGATTTCCCCTTTCTAACCATGCACTGGCGGTAGTATTGCTCTTGGAAACATCTACTGATAAAATCGCTGTTTGAATAGACTTAACTTCTTGTGAATTTAGTTCTGGTGTTGGGGTGGTTTCTACCTTTTGTGCTTGGGTATTCAGTCGGGTAGCTAATGCCAAAAATGTACTCACCGGAATACCCAAACTATTACCTAATTGGATAGTTTCTTTACTATTACTATTATTATCAATAGCAGTTTGTCCATCAGTTCTGCCATGAATACCTATTACCCTGCCTTGGGAATCTAAAACAGGTCCCCCACTCATGCCGCCAAAGGTGATACTACTATAAACTAATTCATATCCTCCTGTTAAAGAAACTGCACTTTGGGCTATACCAGAACTATTAGTATTAAAATCTGATTGGGTAGTAGCTAATAATCCCCTTTCCTTACTATAAATTTGTCCCAATGTGAACCGCCAAGGTGATTTTTCTCCTAATCTGGGATAACCCGCAGTGAACATATATTCATCATCTTTTATGGGATAATTTGCTAAAGTTGCAACTTGATAATTTTCCCGACTGGTGAATTTAACTACTGCTAAATCTACCCCCTCTTCTAATTTAATGGTGCTTGGTTCTACGGGATATTGTTTACCATCTACTGTGAGGATTTTATAGGTATTTGGCTCACATGGTCCTACTTTATCTGGTGGTTTACAAACTACATGAGCCGCAGTTAAAACGGTGTAAGTATCTCCTTGTTTAGCAATAATAATTCCTGAACCATTAGTACCGCTACTGCTATCAATTCTGACGGTAATTTGTTTAGCTTTTGCTTCTAGTTCTCCTAACCAACCTGTTAATGGTACTTCTGCTATTGTCTGTTTAATATCTGGGATAGGTAACTTATAAGCGGTGAGAACTTCTGGTTTTACCTGAGCTAAAACGGTTTTAATGGGTATTCCCCAACTCAGTTTTCTGAACTCTTGAATTTCTGGATTTGTGGGGCGTTTTCCGTTGGTATAAATATAAGCAGAATTGACTAAAGGATAGGAACTAATGCCATTAATTCCTATTAAATTTCCTGTATTACTAATAATTGGACCGCCACTCATTCCTTGTTGAATATCGCTGGTATAGCCAATTTCATAACCATCTTTTAAACTCGGTTGGGAGATGATTTGTTGTATTTTTCCTGTTGTCAATACTAATTTATCTTCAGATACAGCATATCCTGCGGCCATAACTGGTGTTTCTAAGTTAATATCAAAGGAGGCGATTCTGTCCGCAATTTCTGATGGTAAACAATATTGTTGATTAGATGTAAATTCTAATATAGTTAAATCAAATTGATCAAAGTTAGTATTAGGTAATATCTTAGCTGGATATTTTTGACCATCGGCTGTGATAATATTGATATTATTAATTCTTCTGACAACGTGGGAATTAGTCACTACTAAATAAGAGTTACCTTTTCTAGCGAAAATTGTCCCGGAAGCGCCTCTTTCTTTGTCTCTGACTCTAACTGTAATTTGTTTAGCAATGGTTTGTAATTGTGGTTCTGAATAAATACCGTTTTCTGGGTCTGCTGGTCGTAATTTGCACCTTTGCCAGGTCTGTGTAAGTAGTTTTGTTGTCTTGGTTGGGGTTTCTATTGCTGACACTGGATAAGGTAGCAGTAGTAAGCAGGTAATGATAGCGATTTGACGTTTCATGATTAGTTAAATAGTGTTTTTATAAGTAGTGATTTACCCCCCCTGAATTCCCCCTCCGGAATCTTGTCCCCTCCCTTTAGAGGATGTTTGAAAAGTTTTTAATGTATAAACAAACCCCTCTCCAAACCTCTCCCCGACGCGGGGAGAGGCTTTGAAACCCCCATTCCCTAGCAGGGAACGGGGCTGGGGGGTTAGGTTTTTGGAGATTATTAGGACTTACGCACAAGTCACGGAATAATGAACCACGTTCGCGAAGCGTGCCGAAGGCATAGGAACGAAGAGAACGAAGAAAAGAGGGTTTGAGAGATATTTTGCGTAAGTCCTGATTATCTGTTTTATCTAATACTTTCCAAACAACCTCTTAGCAAGGGGAGGGTGAGGGTGGGGTATTTTGTTATTTAGAGATATTTTTGAGATATTCACCCAGATTCAAGTAAGTATTTTCACCTGAACTTTGCCAAGTTAGGTCTGAAGTTCTACCTTCTCTGATATCCTCAAGTTCAGCTAAAACTGTAGTGGGATTTACACCTGGTCTGACACTAAATAAAATATTGTTTTTATTGCATTCACCAGGTTTAGCTGCACAGATAACTCCCAAACCGTTTAACTTACCGGTTGTTAAATAATCTAATCGGCCTTGTTGGTGAAATTGCTGGAATTTTTTACTTACTTGTTCACAGCGTCTTTTAGGAGTCCATTCGCTACTGGGAAAAGAGTCAGATTTCCAAGCAATTATGGGTACATAAGGGTTAGGTTTTTTGTCGGGAACGAAAGCCATGGTAGTGGGAACTTTTCCCGTATTACTTTTGTAAGAAATTGAACGACAAGCAAAACTAACTTCTTGCTTGGGAATGTCTTGACTCAAACCGGGGTTAACACTCAGGGTAACTGTCAATGCGGTGAATGCTAAGACACTAGTTAATGCTGGTAGTTGCATAATGTTTGACCTTTGATTACTGAATTTTGGTGATTATGGCGCTACTTTTTTTAAACTTTATAGGTGTTGGTGAGTGAAAATATGAATTTTTCTCACGCAGAGGCGCAGAGGCGCGGAGTTTGAGACATGGAATTTTTGATTTTCATGTCTCAATTCAGCAAGGCTACTTGATACACACATAACTCATAACTGATTGTATACTAATTTTTTGAAAATATTCAGATGTTTACTTAGAAGTTAATTTTATGATACAATCCGGCTTAACAGGTAGAGTGAATTGAACTGTATAAAATTTGCTGTTTCCTGATGGATAAACCCTGTACCTCTATCATGTACTATCCTATCTATCATGTACTATTGTACCCGACCCCACTGCCCTAGTCCCGAAAACCGGTTTCCTGACTCTCCAGATCCTAATACTGCGTCGGGAATATTCTGTCAAGCTTGTGGAATGCCCCTAATATTAAAGGGGAGAAAGGGACATTATCAAACTATTAAACCTCTGGGGAAAGGAGGATTTGGTGCTACTTTTCAAGCTATTGATTTAGATTCTGTGAATCAGCGTCAATGTGTGATCAAACGATTGAATATTAATGACAACCCGGAAATTTCTGACAAACTTGTTGAAGGAATCAAAGCAGCTTTTGATCGAGAAGCTCAGGTTTTAGAATTTTTAGGTGATAATAGCGGGAATATTCCCACTTTATATGATTATTTTTCCTTTACCGCTCCTGTTTTTGGTCAACAAAAAGAGCTTGAGTTTAAATATTTAGTACAACAATATATCCAAGGTGAAGATCTATCTCAGGAACTCAGAAGGAAAGGTCGTTTTTCCGAAACAGAGATTTTAGATTTCTTAAAGCAAATTTTACCGATTTTACAATTTATTCATCACCAAGATTCTATCCATCGAGATATTAAACCCAGTAATATTGTTAGAGAAACAGCCACACAAAAACTATTTTTAATTGATTTTGGGGCGGTGAAACAAGTTGTTTCTGGTGAAACAAATATGAAAAAATCCGTAGCTTTTTTTACAAAAGTATACGCTTCTCCTGAACAAAGACCTGAAGAAGGAAGAATAGGAGAAATTTATCCGTCTAGTGATTTATATAGTTTGGCTGTTACTTGTCTGGAGTTACTCACAGGTACAACTCCCGTTGATTACCTTAGCAATAATTACCAAAATTGGCGACAACAAGCTAGTAGAATTATTAGCCCTTCTCTAGCTAATATTTTAAACAAAATGCTTAGGGATGAGCATATATACCGGTTTCAATCAGCAGCAGAAGTTATGACGGCTGTAAATGAATCTCGAATAACTACACCACCGACTGAACCACCGACAATTATTCCTAAACAACTTGAAATATTAAAGCCTTTGCTGATTAAATCGGTGTTTTTGATATTTCCAATAATTGTTGGTGTGATAGGTGTTAATAGTTATTTGCGATTACCAAAAGTAGTAGAAGTAGTAGAATATGCAAAATCTGGGATTAAGTTTCAATATCCTAAAAATTGGCAAGAAACGCCAGCCATAGATAAATTAACGCGAATTGTCCCGAAAAATACGATTTCATCTTCTCTAACTCCAGAATTTTTTATCACTATAGATGAGTTATTCCATTCGGAAACTTTGGTAGATTATACTCAGTTTTCTATCCGACAAATTGAAGCATTAGGACAAAATGCGAAAATTATCAAATCTGGACAAATACAACTTGGTGAAACACAAGGTTATCAGGTAGTTTATGAGTTCAGAGATAATATCCACAAGGTAAATTTCCAAGAAATGCAAGTATGGATTGTTAATGATAAAAAAGCCTATATTCTCACCTATCGCGCTGAAGATAAATCCTATCCAGAGTTTGCGAAAACTGTGGAAGACACCATAATTAAATCCTTTAGACTGGAAAAATCCACCTCTGAAAAACCCACAAGTCCAATCTGGTAATTAAGTTTTAATTACAAAAAAGGGAATGGGGAACAGGTTACAGGAACAGGGAACAGGGAACAGGGAACAGATAAAAAACACTGACAACTAACAACTGACAACTTATTACTCCAGATTGGGCAATAATACTACATTTTAAAGACGTGAAGACCGATCTAGCAATTACGCCAAATATTTTTACAATGATCTTATTAAACGGTAGTTTGTTATTCTAAAAGCTTATGCAGCCAACCAACCCCAATCAATTTACAGAAAAAGCCTGGGAAGCGATCGCTCATACCCCCGATGTCGCCAAACAATATCAGCAACAGCAGCTAGAAAGTGAACACCTGATGAAAGGGTTGCTGGAACAGGAAGGACTGGCCAGTGCAATTTTCACCAAAGCCGGTACAAATCTCCAAAAAGTCCGCGATCGCACGGAGCAGTTTATCCAACGTCAACCCAAGGTATCCGGTACTAGTGCTTCTGTTTATCTAGGACGCAGTTTAGATACATTATTAGATCGGGCAGAAAAATATCGTCAAGAATTTAAAGACGAATTTATTTCTATTGAACATTTGCTGTTAGGTTACGCCAAAGATGATCGGTTTGGCAAGAGTTTGCTGCAAGAATTCGGTTTAGATGAAACCAAACTCAAAAATATTATTAAAGAAATTCGGGGGAAACAAAAAGTGACTGACCAAAATCCAGAAGGTAAATATCAATCACTGGAGAAGTATGGACGTGATCTCACAGAAGCCGCCCGCAAAGGTCAGCTAGACCCCGTAATCGGTCGTGATGATGAAATTAGACGGACAGTCCAAATTCTCTCCCGCAGAACCAAAAATAACCCGGTTTTAATTGGTGAACCTGGTGTGGGGAAAACTGCGATCGCTGAAGGGTTGGCACAGCGCATTGTAGCGGGTGATGTTCCCCAATCTCTCAAAGATCGTAAACTCATCAGTTTAGATATGGGGGCTTTAATTGCGGGAGCAAAATTCCGAGGTGAATTTGAAGAACGTCTCAAAGCCGTATTAAAAGAAGTCACCGAATCCGGTGGGAATATTGTCTTATTTATTGATGAAATTCATACCGTTGTCGGTGCAGGTGCAAGTCAAGGGGCGATGGATGCCGGAAACTTATTAAAACCCATGTTAGCACGGGGTGAATTACGCTGCATTGGGGCGACAACTTTAGATGAATACCGCAAATATTTGGAAAAAGATGCCGCTTTGGAAAGACGCTTTCAACAAGTTTATGTAGATCAGCCCAACGTTCAAGATACAATTTCTATCTTACGCGGGTTGAAAGAACGCTATGAAGTCCATCATGGGGTGAGAATTTCTGATAGTTCTCTTGTCGCTGCTGCCACCTTATCAAATCGTTATATTAGCGATCGCTTTCTCCCCGACAAAGCCATTGATTTAGTTGATGAAGCCGCTGCTAGACTGAAAATGGAGATTACCTCTAAACCCGAAGAACTAGACGAAATAGACCGAAAAATCCTCCAATTGGAAATGGAAAAACTTTCCCTCCAAAAAGAAAGTGATCTCGCTTCCCGGGAACGGTTAGAAAGATTAGAAAAAGAACTCGCTGATCTCAAAGAAGATCAAAGAGCCCTTAGCACACAATGGCAATCTGAAAAAGGGATTATCACCAAAATTCAATCTATTAAAGAAGAAATTGACCGAGTTAATCTAGAAATTCAACAAACAGAAAGAAACTACGATCTTAACCGGGCTGCAGAATTAAAATATGGTAGACTAACAGACCTACATCGGCAATTACAAGCCGTAGAAACTGAACTTTCCCGCACTCAAAAAACCGGAAAATCACTATTACGCGAAGAAGTTACAGAAGCCGACATTGCCGAAATTATTTCTAAATGGACAGGCATTCCTCTCAACAAATTAGTCGAATCAGAAAAAGAAAAACTCCTGCATTTAGAAGATGAATTACATCATCGTGTCATCGGTCAACAAGAAGCCGTCACCGCTGTAGCTGATGCCATTCAACGTTCTCGCGCTGGACTTTCTGACCCCAACCGTCCCATAGCTAGTTTTGTCTTCCTTGGTCCAACCGGTGTCGGTAAAACCGAACTAGCGAAAGCCTTAGCTGCCTATATGTTTGACACCGAGGAAGCTTTAGTGCGGATTGATATGTCCGAATATATGGACAAGCACAACGTTTCTCGACTAATCGGTGCGCCTCCCGGATATGTCGGTTATGAAGAAGGAGGACAACTAACAGAAGCCATTCGTCGTCGTCCCTACGCGGTAATTTTATTCGACGAAATTGAAAAAGCCCACCCCGACGTATTTAATATTTTCCTACAAATTCTTGATGATGGTCGGGTGACAGATGCCCAAGGTCGCACAGTAGACTTTAAAAATAGTATCATCATCATGACCAGTAACATTGGTTCTCAATATATCCTAGATATATCTGGAGATGATAGTCGTTACGATGAAATGCGGAATCGGGTGATGGAAGCAATGCGAAATAGTTTCCGTCCAGAGTTCTTAAACCGTCTGGATGAATTAATTATTTTCCACAGTTTGCAAAAATCGGAATTGCGGAATATTGTCCAGTTACAGGTAGATAGGTTAAGACAAAGATTAACTGACCGCAAAATGGCTTTGAAATTATCCAGTGCTGCTCTTGACTTTTTAGCAGAAGTAGGATATGACCCTGTTTTTGGTGCCAGACCATTAAAACGAGCAATTCAACGGGAACTAGAAACCCAAATAGCCAAAGCCATTTTACGCGGTGATTTCAGCGACGGTGACACCGTTTTTGTAGATGTGCAAAATGAGCGTCTTTCCTTTAATCGTTTACCTGCAGAGGTGTTTACAGGTTAGAAGATAATGGGTAATGGGTAACGTCTAACCAGCAGCGTCCAGGTAATAACTGTAATGTGGGGTAATTTGGAAAATGAGTGTTGAAGTTGAATTTTTATCACTTTAACTTCAAGTTTAAAAGACTGTATTTTTCTAGTTTATACCCAATATTCAGCAAAAAGTACCTGGCGCTACATTTTTATTTATATATTTAACAACAGATATTTTTGATCCATTGAAATGGTTAAACAATCAGCAAAGTTTATTTCTTGGCCTAATAACTTGGATACTAATTCAGAAATACTTTAATGTTTACATGAAAACGTTCTGCTAATTGTTGAATTTGATTAAAAGTTAATGCTTTTTCTTGGTTTAAAATAGCTTTTATCGTTTCAGATGAACCAATTTCCGGTAAATCTGATAAAGTCAGTCTGTGTTCTTCCATTAAATAAGCTAAAACATCATTTCCATGACAATTAGGAAGAGGATAATGTTCTGTTTCATAAGCTTCAATTATCGTTCCCAAGGTGTCTAATAAATGATAAAGAGGATGTTCTTCATTAGTACCAATTTCATCAAGTAAATCATTTAATCTTGTAATTGCTTGTTCATATTCTTCTTGATTACGAATTGTTAGTAAAGGAGAAATAGCATTCCAGTGGGTATTAATATCTGGGGGAAGAGTGGTTAGTTTTTCCATAGATTTTTGTCGTATTCTGAATGAGTTAAGATATAACGAATGTAAATTTTTTGGCGATTAAAGTGAATAGAAGTAATCAACCGATATTTATTACCACCAATATTAAACACTATTAAATCACCTACGATATCAGCACTAGGAAAAACAGAGTGTAATTCATCAAAATTTTCAAAAGTGTTTGAATTAATAAGTTTTAACCAACGAATTAGCGCAGTTTCACTATCAGGATATTTTTCCCAAAATTGACGCAGGACTTTACGAGAAATAATGTGCATGACTGGATTTATAAAGCTATTATAGCAAATTTTCACATAAAACTGCAAAAGATTGTAAACTATCTCATGAAATCCCCAACTTCTTTTTTGATTCTGAAAAATACATGAATCAATTAATCTCAGAAGTCGGGGATATAAAAGTTTAGTGATTAAGAGGATGTTTGAAAAGTTTCCGGCGATTAGAAATCGCTACTACACAAACAAAGTCCACCTGCGTGGACTAACGAAAAATCAAGGCTTTTGAACCCACGTATCCCTTACGGGACCGAAGGAATAGGTGGGTTTCGTCTGTGTGGTTCCGCGACTTCTAGTCGCCCTTGCAAGTAATAAATTAGACTTTTCAAACACCCTCTTAAAAGAAATACATAAAAATTAAATTATTTTAATAATCCAGGGAATAGATTCCCTATCTCAAAGCCAAAGTTTAATTTACTGAAAGAATATTTGACAATCACATCCTGAAAATCCTTAAATCCTGGACATCCTGATTCAGACAAAAAAAATGACAGAAACAACCGCCAACTATGATCAAACATGGAAAGAAGCAATAGGAGAATATTCTGAATTATTCATCCAATTCTTTTACCCCAACCTCCACGAAAAAATTGATTGGAGTAAAACACCAATATCTTTAGATAAAGAACTAGAACAAATTACCGCATCAAGTCATGATATTATCAATTTAATTAAGTTCATTGATAAAATGATGACCTTACCACCACCATTACAAACAGAGTTCAACGATAAATTAGAACAGCATGAAAAGGAGTTAAATATGCCTTTCCTAAGCACTATTGAAGAAATGGCTCAAGAAAGAGGTGAAGCAAAAGGTAAACAATTAGGTGCTAGAGAAAACTGCCAAAACAATATTATCAAAATTCTCGCTAATAGATTTGATTCTGTTCCAGAATTGATGAGTGATTCTCTCAAGAAAATTGAGGATATGACGATTCTAGAAAATCTACTGTTATCGAGTATTAGTGTTAATTCTTGGGAGGAATTTCAAAAGTTAATTGATGCAGAATTACAGCCAAAGCAATAATATTTAATTCCTGATTTCTTCTATGATGAGGAAGTCAGGGGTTTCTCAAAATCCTCATCCTGTAAATCCTTAAATTCTGGAAATCCTGATTCTGACAATCATCATCCTGTCAGTCTATTGATAAACTAATAACTATAGATATATGTTTAATTATGCACAAAACCTTTTACAAAGACATAGATTTTAATTTTTTTAGTAAAATTAAAAGCACCAATTACTCCCTGTTGAAGAAAAAGTACCTAACGCTACATTTTTTTTCATAAGTTTTTCTTGTTAATCTAATAGTTAGTTAATCAAAAATTTACTTAAAAAAGGAACTCGTAAATGATTATCGTCATGAAAGTTGGTTCCCCACAGGAAGAAATAAATCGGATTACCACAGAATTATCTAGCTGGGGACTAACACCAGAAAAGATTATTGGTCAACATAAAGTAGTCGTTGCTTTAGTGGGGGAAACTGCGGATTTAGATCCACCTCGTATTCAAGAATTAAGTCAATGGATTGATCAAGTATTACGAGTGGAAGTACCCTATAAACGAGCTAGTCGTCAGTTCCGTCATGGACAAGCCTCTGAGGTGGTGGTGAATACTCCTGAAGGTGATGTGGTGTTTGGTGAACATCATCCTTTGGTAGTTGTGGCTGGACCTTGTTCTGTGGAGAATGAAGAGATGATTGTAGAAACGGCACTGCGGGTAAAGGGGGCAGGAGCTAAGTTTCTGCGGGGTGGTGCATATAAACCTCGTACTTCACCTTATGCTTTTCAAGGTCATGGTGAAAGTGCTTTGGAATTGTTAGCTACAGCCCGGAAAGTCAGCGGACTGGGGATTATTACAGAAGTAATGGATACGGAAGACTTGGAGAAAATTGGCGAAGTTGCTGATGTGATTCAGGTGGGAGCGAGAAATATGCAGAATTTCTCCATGCTGAAGAAGGTGGGAGCGCAACCCAAACCAGTGCTGTTAAAACGGGGTATGGCTGCAACTATTGAAGACTGGTTAATGGCGGCTGAGTATATTTTAGCGGCGGGTAATCCGAATGTGATTTTGTGTGAACGGGGAATTAGAACTTTTGACCGTCAATATACCCGCAATACCCTGGATTTATCGGTTGTGCCGGTCTTGCGGAAACTGACCCATTTACCCATCATGATTGATCCTAGTCATGGTGTGGGTTGGTCCGAGTTTGTTCCTTCCATGGCAAAGGCTGCGATCGCAGCGGGTACGGATTCGTTAATGATAGAAGTACATCCTAATCCAGCTAAAGCCTTATCGGATGGACCCCAATCTTTAACCCCAGACCTGTTTGATAAACTCATGTCAGAATTGGCGGTAATTGGTCAAGTCATGGGCAGGTGGTCAAATTAATGCCCCCATTCGCCTTTTAATATTCAACTCAAGACAATTCAGGGCGCAGGCCCTGCGCCCCTACAGTAAGATATCACTATTTTCTAGAACTGTTTCATCTAGGCTTTCTTTAACCCGACGGATTGGTAAATTGGCAATTAAAGCCGTTGTCCGTTGGCTGCTTTCTAGGCAAAACTCCAAACCGTCTGTTTCTATTTCCACATAGCGACAAACTATTTCCAGGATTTCCTGACGCATTTTCTCTAAAGTTTGGGGGTCTAAGTCCGCACGGTCATGGGAGATTACCACTTGCAAACGACGTTTAACGTCATCGCGGCTGTTATCGGGACTACGAACAAAAAATTTTTCTAAAATTTCAAGAATCATTGCGGGTATGTGTAAGGCAGAAACACTGGCAAGTAAATTAAACAATCTTTGACCACAACATCTTTCTCAACCGGGAGAAGATGTTGTTATTAGATGAGTCAAGCTCCAGAAATTCGACAGTTTCCCCTTCCAATCTCCGAGCAATGTTCTCAAAAGCGACGGCAGCTAAAGAGGGTGTGTCTGATAATACTAAAGGTTCGCCACGATTGGTAGAGACAATCACCCGCTCATCGTCGGGGATAACTCCAATTATGGGAATGGCGAGAAGTTCCTGAACATCTTCTACAGACATCATATCATTTGCCTGTACCATTGCTGGTCTAATCCGGTTAACTATTAAGTTAATCTTTTTGACACCTTGGGCTTCGAGTAATCCTACTACCCGGTCAGCATCACGGACAGCGGAAATTTCGGGAGTGGTGACAATTAGGGCTTCTTTAGCTGGTGCTGTGGCATTTTTAAACCCCATTTCAATTCCTGCGGGACAGTCAATGATCACATACTGGTACTTTTGTGCTAGAGCATTTACCAGTAATTTCATTTGGTCCGGTGTAACGGATTCTTTATTGCGATGTTGAGTCGCTGGAAGGAGTACCAAATTAGGTTGGCGTTTATCTTTAACTAAAGCTTGTTCTAAACGACACTCCCTTGCTAAAACTTCTACTGCTGTATAAACAATGCGATTTTCTAGTCCTAGAAGTAAATCTAAATTTCTCAGTCCAAAATCTGCATCAATTAAGGCTACTTGTTTGCCTATTTTGGCTAAAGCCATCCCTAAATTAGCTGAAACTGTGGTTTTACCGACTCCTCCTTTACCGGAGGTAATGACAATAATGCGAGTCATGATAATGCTTTATGAAAGTTCAGGGAACAACAATAAAATATTTTTATTGCTATTGATTGATTCTAATTTAGTAACCTAACAGAAATTAATTACATATCCAGTATATTGCAGATAAATGAGGTACAAATATTAATGATCAAGCTTTGCACCGCAAGGGTTTTACTGCTGACTGTTAAAAACTGCTGTAGATTCTTAACTAAGCAAGAATTTTAGATCAGATTTTGTGTAACTAATTGGGTTCGACTACTTAATTGACTGCGGGAAAAATCAGCGGCTTTAACAATGCGAATTCCTTCAGGTGTAATATGTGCAACTTCAGGAAAGAAGCTGGTGAGGGTTTTTTCTGGTGATCTAGCAACAGCATCGGCTATTCGCAATTGGGTTGGTTCCATTTGCAAGGCCATAATCAGAGATTCCCGATTCCCAGCGGCACCAGCATGGGCAACTCCCCGCAATCGTCCCCAAATGAGAATATCCCCATCGGCAATGACGATACCACTAGGATTGATATCTCCCAAAATGATTACCGTACCGGGATGACGAATTTCTACACCTGATCTGACTGTCATTTGCAGATAGAGGGCATCTGCTAAGGCGCTGGGAGTCGGTTGAATATCGGAGGTAGGAGATGTTTGGGTTTGGATTTGTTCTACGGAATAACCCAGGGTACAGGCAGCGATCGCTGTTTGTCTCCGACTGGTAGCTACAGATTTTAGTTGAATTTGGTATGTATTTAAAGTTTCTGCCAAATCTTGCAATTGTCTGTTATCTAACAATCTATCTTTGGCTACCAGATGCAGGGCTGTGTTGGGTTTCCGTAAGCGATCGCCCGCGTTGAGACGCTGTTTCATTTGTTGCCAAATTTCCCCCCAATTAAATTCTGATGCCGGTACTTGCAACTCGGTGGGCAAAATTAATAATAGTCGTTCTCCTTCAGTTTTTAACTGAACTTGAATATTATGATTTACTTTTTGTTCTAGTAATTCTAAATCAGCACTTGGTAAATCGGCTAAAATAGAATCAGATTCCCCCCCATTAGGAATATTCGATTTTGGATTTTCAGCAGTAGAATTACCCTGTAAAAAAGCAATTACGGAACTTAACTCTGAATTAGGAATAACAGGATCAGCTTCTACTTTACGATCAGCAAAATCCGTGTTTTTCTTGTCCGAATGAGAATTATTTACCTCTTGATCAACCTGATCAGAAATTGACTCTGATTTAAGAAATTCAGAGTTTATTTCATCAGGTTTAGCAGAATCAAAATTCATGGAGCACTAGCCAAAATACACTAACATTTGAGATTTTCATAAAAGTTTGGTGATGGGTAATGGGTAATTGGTAATTGGTAATGGGTAATGGGTAATTGCTAAGACTCTTGCCTATTGCCTATTGCCTATTGCCTATTGCCTATTGCCTATTGCCTATTGCCTCTTGCCTATTCCCCATTCCCTATCAATCTTTGATAAACTAATCCTAAAGCATCAGCACTACCGACATTACCGGGAAACAACACCACTGGCAAATTAGGAAACAAAGGATGATCAGATGGTGTAATTACCATCGAACAACCTGCTAAAATTTGACCAAGTAATCGGGCTGAAGTTAAAGCTAGTCCCGTACTCAAGACATCGTTAGAAGTAATACCCCCCTTACTGATTAGGAATCCTAGATCAGATGGCAAACCCCTCACAATATCCATAAGTAAAGCGGAAACCGTGCTACCAAAATCTAACCTAGTTTTGACATCTTTAAAAGCCAGTTCCTGACGACTAGTGTATACTACTGGAGTTTTACCAGCATTATGTATTGCTTTGACATTTTCCAGAACCTCCGTTAGCAGTTTAGCTTGATTCTTTACCCCATTTTCCAGTAATAGGCACACATTCACTTCTATGCCTACCGTCCCCTCAACTTGTAATAATGATTCTAACTGTTGAGTTGTCTTTTTAACGTGAGAACCAACAATGATTACACCGGGTTTACCACCGCGCACATATTTTGCCATATTTTCAGCAGCAATGGGTTGGGGTGGTAAGGCAGCCAAAGCTGTTAAAATACTAGCAGCAGAACGGAATAAAAACCGTTTTCCCCGACTTGCGGCTGTTAATACATCTACCGCAAAAGAATTAAGATCCTGCTGATTTTCACCGTCTACTACAGCACATTGATTATTTTCAAGTTGTAATAAGCTTTCTAAACTACCAGCACTGATATCTGGGAGTAAAAATCTCGTAACATGATCTTCTTTAATCCGCCCCTTAGTTTTTTCCTCTACATATTTAGGCAGATAGCTGTAATTATACCCAAAAACAGAATCACGGGCAAATTCTGTTTCATGTACAGGAGTGGGAACATCATCAATAATTAGATAATGAATACTATCGCGGGTAATTCTTCCCCCTTCAAAAAATGCCGGCACAAGAAAATGAGCATCAAAGGGACCGAGTTCTTCGGCAATCACATCGGTTTCTATGGGATAATGTCCCCGTAAGGTAGAGTCAGAACGACTAACTACGAGAAAATCGGCGATTTTTTCCGCTGCTAAGGCAAGTTTGAGGTTATGACAAACTTCCCTAGTTACAGATGCGGCTGTTTCTGGAGTCAGGGAACGAGTATTTGTTAAAATAAAGAAAATCGGAGCATCATCTTTTAGTCCTAAACGTAAAGTTTCTACGTCCCAGCGCATTAATAGTAAACAACTATGGACGGTTTGTGAACCAGTAGGATCATCATCAAGAACAATTATTTTAGGTTGGTTATTCATAAATATGTGCATGGTGGTAGATATTCGACATCTAAAATTTGGTCAATTGTGTAAGGACAAATGGGAGGAAAGCAATTTAAACCACTTTTTTTCTTTGCTTGTCGGGCTGCATCATTATAAACTTGATCCAGCACGGTTAATAGATAATTGTAGAGGTTTTTTGATTTGGTTAATTTCCTGATTTCTACCCGAAAATTATCAATTTCTACCTCCCAATGATTTTTACAGTCAGGAATACTGCAATACTGGTACAATAGCAGATGTTTAAGAAGTTGCAGTAGATAACTTTCTAATTTGTGTTTTTGTTCATTCCCCAATGTGGCAATCTCCTCAATTAAGTTTTCCCAATCAATATTTTCTAAATCCTTTGTCTCTAATTGTTGCAAGGTAATTTCTAACCACTGGGGATAATCTTGTTCATAAAGAGTTTTACTCAATAATTTAGATATCATTTAGGGTTCTCCAGTTTGGTAGGGTTTAAGCATTAATTTTGGGGAATAAATTTATGATTACACCTTTGCGATTTTTCTGAGTTCTGCTTGGACATCTAAGGCAATCTGCAATGATTGATTAAGAAGTTGACCATATTCACTAGCTTGACTACTAACTTGTAAGGTTTGCAGATTAGCTAAATTATTTACCACTAAATCTTGGTTATTAGCAAGCAGTTTTTTATTATCGCGCAAAATCCGTTCACTTTTTAAAGCACGGACTAAATCTTCTCGAATTAGTTGTAGTGCAGATATTACCTGTTCTCTGTCGCTAATGTTACCTTGAGTGTTACAACCTGAGTTCGACATAAATTATCTTATGTCGAACTCAGGTGAGTTAAGTATCTATTTTAGTTGATCTACAAGATCCCCGACTTCTCAAAGAAGTCGGGGATCTAAGGATGGCTATATTCAGGAAACCAGTTTTCATCTAGGATTTGTTCTAAGGAAGCAATGGGGGTAAGGGGGAATATGTCAATAGGAAGTTCTGATCTGTCGCTGACTAATTTTCTAGCATCTTGATAACATTGATCAAATATTTCTAAAATGTAAGGTTTTAAACTAGGACTATCTCTAAGTTCATCTTTTATCTGTGTACGAAAAGTCCTAATTTCCCCCTTCCAATGTCCTTGATTTCTTTCTCTTTCACTATCCCAACATTTTAGCTTGAGTAGATGTTCCAGCAGTTTAGTTAATAAACTTTTAATTGCACGCTTTTCACTTCTACCCATAGTTTCCAATTCTTCTAATAAATTCTCTAAATCAACAGCAGAAAATTCTCCTGTACGCAGTTGGTTAATGGTTGTTCTGATCCACAGGTAATAATCTTGATCGTATAAGGTTTG
>NZ_JAQMSE010000031.1:0-24820 GCF_028330045.1 Aphanizomenon sp. CS-733/32 | reverse complement strand
TATGGGTTTCGGGCATTTTAACGTGATTTTTTGATGATTTTTGAGCGCTCGCTATTGAGCAGAAGTTAATCACCAAAAGCCTGAAACGAGGGATTTTCGTTCATGCACATCATGGTGAATGTGTACAGTGCGTAAGTCCTAATAACAAACAAATAAAAGTCAAATTACCAAAATATTACAGTAATAAAAATGTCCTTAGCACCTTGGCGAAGTCTGATTACCCGCGCCCTACATCAAAATCGTAGCCTCGTTTATGCCCGCTATGTGCAACTAGCAACAGTGCGGGAAAATGGTTTTCCTGCTAATCGTACCGTTGTGTTTCGCGGCTTTCTAGACGATACAAATCAGCTAAAATTTATTACTGATATTCGTAGTGAAAAAGCTGAACAAATATCAAAACAATCCGCTGCGGAAATTTGCTGGTATTTTCCCAACACTAGAGAACAATTTCGGATTACTGGAGAATTAATATTAATAAGTGCTGATTCTCACCCACATTTACAACCTGCGAGAATTAAAATGTGGCAAGAATTAAGTGATGCAGCTAGGTTACAATTTGCTTGGCCTATTCCTGGTGATATGAGAGTACAAACACCGGAAGCTTTTACACCACCAGCACCAGACAATATTCAGCCATTAGAAAATTTTTGTTTATTATTACTTGAACCAGTAAAAGTAGATCATTTACAATTGCGGGGTGAACCACAAAATAGATGGGTTTATCACCGCCATGAAAACCAGGAATGGTTGACAGAAGCAATAAACCCGTAATTTCAATTTTTGGTGTTTAACTTCCTAGATTCCTGCACCATCAAAAAATTCCTGAATCTGTTTATCTCTGATATTACAAAAATTGTGTTCTTTTAGTGATTCATCTTCTGTAAGGAATTTACCCACTAAAACCGGAGTTTTTGAGGAAGTTTGCAAAGCTTGAATTTGTGCTTCTAAGGCTTCAATGCGGTCAACTAAGGTGCGAATTACTTGGGCTTCTGAGTCTGGTAAATTGCTGTGTTCTAGAGGTGCAACCCGGACTCCAGAACGGTAAATAATGCGTCCAGGAACACCGACAACGGTACAACTAGATGGTACATCTCTCAATACCACTGAACCGGCACCAATGCGAACATTATCACCAATTTCGATGTTTCCTAAAACTTTTGCACCGGCACCAACGACGACATTTTCGCCTAATGTGGGGTGACGTTTACCGCTTTCTTTACCTGTTCCCCCCAGGGTAACACCTTGATAAATCAGCGCGTAGTTGCCGATAATGGCTGTTTCCCCAATTACTACTCCCATTCCGTGATCAATAAATACGCCTTTACCAATTGTAGCCCCTGGATGAATTTCTACACCCGTTAAAAACCGCGCAATGTGAGAAACCAAGCGGGGGAAAAAGGGAAGACCCAGACGACGCAACCAGTGTGCAAAGCGGTGAAATACTAGGGCTTGCAAACCTGGATAGCAAAACAAAACCTCCAACCAATTTCGGGCTGCGGGGTCACGTTCAAAGATGATGCGAAAATCGGCACGGAGTCTAGAGAACATTGAGATAGTACCCTTGATAGCACAACAAGCTACTCTCTCATATTATCGTGACTTGGCAATTAGGGATTGGTAATTGGTGATTGGTCATAAAATCCTTATTTTCATAAGAATTACGCAAAATATCGCTCAACCCAAATTATGTTTTCTTAACCTAACTGTATTGCTATTCATCCTGTTTATCCTTTAATCCTGGATATCCTCTGACATTTAATGCAGTTGCAAGAATACTCCGCTTTTGAGTATTCCTGGTTCGCTGCTATAACTACTGACTGTCAGGGATTTTAAATGATCAAAAAGTGGCTTACCTAACACTTCTGCAAGTTTAAGCAAAGGTAGTTGAGGTTTGAGAAGATTCTGACCATTTTCCCAGTCTAGATAAATATACCCTTGGTTGGGTCGGGGAATTGTGGCAATACTATTTTGAAATTGGGGATTTTCGAGGAGAGATTTTTGTTTGTGACTTAAAATTGTTTTGAGGGTTTTTAAGTCGGAACTGAAAATTTCATAATTATCTAAGGTTGTATGCACTCCGTTAAATCTTGTGTCAACATTAATGGATTTGTTATTTTCACTTGTGGCTGTAATTTTTGTCCAAGCTGATATTTTTTGTTGATCTAAAGTTAGGGAACTAAGGTTGAAACCACTTCTGGTGGCAATATTATTTAAATGTGTGATTCCTGCTGTTAATTCTGGGGTTTTTTCGCTGATAAATAACCAATGAGGGATGGTATTTTCTGAATTAGGTAATAAAGCTAAAGCGTATTCTCCCGTTACCCAATTGAAAATATCCTCGCTAAAGTTTAAATTCCAATTGTGTTGGATTTTTGCTAGGGGTTGTAGTAATCGATCAGTACCATCTTCACTAGAACCGTAGATAGTTGCTGTTCCTTGTTTCCACAGTTTTGCGACATCGCTATTATCTAGTTTACTCAAATTTGTGCCGGCGATCGCAAAAGCTGTTGATTCTGGAATATACTGTAATGCTCCCACAGGTTGAGATAGTGGTAATGATGAAGGTACAATCTGGGAATTTGTTAAAAATGTACTTTCTGTGAGCAATCCTTGGGAGTTGAAAACGAAAGAGAGAATTTGGCTATTATAAGTTAATTCTGCTAATTCTAGTCCTTGCCATTTACCAACTTCGGGTAAATTCAAGAAAGTTACAGCTACAGCATTTTTAGAGATTTGTTGAGTAGCTTTTTGATATTCTAGAGAACTAATTAAGTTTAAATCTGGTGCTTGTAAATTATTAATTGCTTCTTTGATTACTTGAGGATGATTAGCCAGCAAAACAAAATTATTAACAACTGCACCAGCTAAATTATTTTGGATTTTAGATTTTGGATTTTGGCTGTTTACGTCTGGTGCATATTCGGTATTATCATAAATAACTTTGACACCTTTGTAATGTTCAATTCCTAAATTCGTGCCACTAAAAGCCCGTTGAGAAAATAACAATTCCAAAAACTCACGGCTTTTCTCCGGTGTTGTACTTGCAAGCGCCATTAAATACCCGGTTTGTAGTCCGTTGTCTGGATCACGGTCTATATCTATGGTAGTTGCAGCTAGGGTAATTTCATCACCCAACCAGGGTTTGATATCATCTTGATAATTTATATTATTTTTCGCCAATAGACTATTTTTGAGTTGAGAAAATCCTCCTTTTGGCACTATTTTCTGTAACCCGTCGGGATTGACCAATAATGATACCATTGCTGGTGAGGACTTGGGAACAAATATAGCCGCAGCGGGTTGAGAGTTGCGAACTACAAGACTAACTGGACTTTTTTCCGCAAACCAGGAAAATTTAGCTACGCAAACTAATACAAGCGTGATTATGCCAGCTATAAGGAAACCAAGTTTAATATTTTTTGTTAAGTTTTGACTGTTCACATTCTTTATATTTTCTAGCTTTTCTGCAAACAGGAATAGTATACGCCTTATGTGAGTTGAGAACCAGGAGGCTGTTGAAAAGTAAGCACTATGAAGTTAACATCAACTTCCAAATCACCACCTACGACCCCAAAGTCGCCACAATCCTCATTGACGACAACGCTAATGGTATGGGCTGGTTCATAGACCCCACCCCCAATGCTATAGTGTAAATGATAGAGTCATACTAAAAGTTAAATGAGTGAAGTAACAGCTAATTATGATGAATCATGGAAAGAAGCATTAAACGAATATTTTGAAAGCTTTTTATCCTTTTTTTTCCCCGAAATTTACGAATTAATTGATTGGACACAACCACCACAACCACTGGATAAAGAACTACAACAAATTACCGCTTCCTCAGAAACTGAAAGCCGGATTGCTGATAAACTTTATCGAGTTTGGTTGTTGAATAAAGAACAGATATGGATCTTGATTCATGTAGAAATTCAAAGTAATTATGATGTTAACTTTGAAAAACGGATGTTCGTTTATCATTATCGCGCCTTTGATCTTTATGAAAATAAAGTCCTGAGTTTAGCCATTATCGGTGATGACCGACCGAACTGGAGACCGAACTGTTATCATTATGCGATCGGTAAAGGTGAAATTACTCTGAAATTTCCCACTGTTAAACTGATTGACTACAAATCCCGTTGGGATGAATTAGAATGTAGTCATAACCCCTTTGCTATGATTACGATGGCACACCTGAAAACTAAGGAGACAACTAATCAGTTTACGGAACGGTCAGAGTATAAATGGCAATTAATTCGCGGACTTTATGAGCGGGGTTTAAGCAAAGAACAGATTGTGAAGCTGTTTAAAATTATTGATACGATGATGACTCTACCGAAGGAATTACAGGTAGAATTAGTCGCTAAAATCAAACATTTTGAGGAGGAAAGGAAGATGCCTTTAGTTAGCCCAACTGAACAACTTGCTATGGAACGTGGTGAATTACGTGGTAAACTTGAAGGTAAACTTGAAGGTAAACTTGAAGGTAAACTTGAAGGTAAACTTGAAGGTAAATTGGAGTTAATTATCCGCTTACTAAATCGGCGTTGTGGTGACATTCAAATTTCTTTAACTGAACGAATTAGTCAATTATCTGTTAAACAGTTGGAAGAATTGGGTGAAGCTTTATTGGATTTCTCCTCTATCACCGATTTGGAAAGATGGTTACAAGATAATTTACCACTATCAGTCTCATAGGATGATTTTTTGATTTTGGAATGATTCCTAGCCCATGACTTACAGCAATTTGCAATCACACAAGGTACATCTTAGCCCCCTCATCGCTTGCGGGGAGGGGGTTGGGGGTGGGGTTCTTGTTCCAGGTTTGATGACAATTTGCTGTACGTCACGCTGCGCTATCACCAAAAGACTTTTTCAGCAACAACGCCCACATTCTTTGGTCATGGGGAGAAAACGGTAACGCAGATATCAACAGATGCTAAACTGGCCTTGGCTGAAAATAGCATCTTGTTTCTCAACTCACATAAGGTGTAGTATAGGTTTTTTTAGAAAAACTGCATGACAAATACATCATTTGATCAACCCTTTTCCGCAATTACTGTTGAGGAACTAGCCAAACGTCTTAAAAATCATGAAGGAACGCTTCAGTTAATAGATGTGCGTGAACCCCAGGAAATTGCCATAGCACGGCTAGATGGTTTTGTCAATCTTCCTTTGAGTGAATATGAGCAATGGAATCAGCAAGTACCTGTGCGTTTTGACGCTCATGCAGAAACTCTGGTTCTCTGTCATCATGGTATCCGTTCGGCTCAGATGTGTCAGTGGTTAGTTTCTCAAGGCTTTACAAATGTTAAAAATATTACGGGTGGGATTTCCGCTTACTCAATTGTAGTTGATCCTTCTGTGCCGCAATATTAGGGAATAGTAGGGGCGCAGGGTCTGCGCCCAGGATTCAGAAGGAATAAACAAGAAAATCCCGCCTTTAAGTAGGTGAACACAATAAAACCAATCTGTGTAAAGAAAAGTAAAATCGCCTCAACCCTCTTCACTCTTGCCTCTTGCCTTTTGCCTTGCTATAACGACAATTTTCAACGCCAACCTACTTACTCTCTGCTGGTGCTGTCAAAATTTTGATCAATAGAAAGTAATATTTTGTGCCTAAAACCACAACTTAGGTTGATAGACTATGAGATAATACTGAAAAAGAGAGAAATTCGTCTTCTTTTTGGGGTTCGGGTGTGTAGTAATGACAAATGCAGCAAATAAATATTGAAGGTAAATTTTGTGTTCAATTAATACAATATAAGTATATAATCTGCTATCTTACTTTAATTAATAATTAATTCTTTTTTCCGTTTTTGTGGCGAAAACCACATTTTTTTCAAATTTTGATTAAGATTTGCCTTCAGTAAAAAAATCACTTATGCAAGTTCATCTGACTAATCGGCAACAAAATATACTTTCTGCAACTGTCCGTCATTATATTACCACAGCAGAACCTGTTGGCTCTAAGGCTCTAATTGAAGGATTTGATTTGGGTGTTAGCTCGGCTACGATTCGCAGTGTGATGGGTGTTTTGGAAAAATCAGGTTTACTTTATCAACCACATACTTCTGCGGGGAGAATTCCTTCTGATTCTGGTTATCGTATTTACGTTGATCAATTAATTAAACCATCAGAAATTTTAGCGAAAGAGGTAGAAACAGCATTACAAAAACATCTGCATTGGGAAGATTGGAGTTTAGAAGCTTTATTACAAGGTGCTGCCCAAATTTTAGCAACATTAAGCGGCTGTATTACTTTAATTACGATGCCGCAATCCACGACGGCAAAGTTACGACATTTGCAACTGGTACAAATTGAATCAGAGCGAATTATGTTAATTGTGGTGACGGATGGTTATGAAACCCATTCTAAGGTGATGGATTTATTTTTAGAGAATGCAGAAAATAAACCGGCAGTGGAGGTAATTGATCGTCAGTTGCAGATTGTTTCTAACTTTTTGAATACTCATTTAAGAGGACAGAGCTTGTTAGAAATAGGCTATCTTAATTGGAGTGAATTGGATCAGGAGTTTCGCGTTTATGGGGAATTATTAAAAAATTCTTTGGTAGAATTGACTCACCGTGCTCTGGCACCAACAACTACACAAATTATGGTGCGAGGGATTGGAGAGGTTTTACGACAGCCAGAGTTTTCCCAGATACAGCAGGTACAAACAATTATGCAATTGTTGGAAGAGCAACAAGACCAACTTTGGCATTTAATTTGTGAGGGTGCAGAAATGGACGATGCTAATAAGTCTAAGGTAACGGTGCGGATTGGCACAGAAAATCCTCTTGAACCTATTCGGACTTGTACTTTGATTTCGGCTATTTATCGGCGGGGTTCTGTACCAGTGGGAAGTGTGGGGGTTTTGGGTCCAACTAGGTTAAACTATGAGAGTGCGATCGCTGTGGTTGCAGCAGCAGCAGATTATCTCTCGGAAGCTTTTAGTTAATTTCCATAAATTCATGTTGAGAAAAATCACTTTTGGTCTACTATGGCTAGGATTTATTTCCTATGCCTTTTTCTTTGCTCCTCCCGAACAGCCTAATACTTTTGAGTTAATTAAAAACCTCTCTACAGGCAACTGGCAAGGCATTAATCCTCTGATTATATCTTTATTTAATATCATGGGGATTTGGCCTTTTATATATAGTGCGGTAGTCTTTTTTGATGGTAGAGGTCAAAAAATACCAGCTTGGCCTTTTGCTAGTGGTGCTTTTGCGTTAGGTGCTTTTGCACTTTTACCCTACTTGGCTTTAAGAGAACCCAATCAAAAGTTTGTTGGTGAAAAAAATTTATTTCTGAAAATCCTAGATTCTCGCATTTTAGGAATTTTATTAACTATAGGTACGGCGGTTTTATTGGCATCTAGTGTCCAGGGAAATTGGGGTGATTTCCTCCAACAGTGGCAAAGTAGCCGATTTATTCATGTCATGAGTTTAGATTTTGTGATGTTGAGTCTATTATTTCCCATGTTGTTAGGAGATGATATGGCGCGACGTGGTTGGAAAGATAATCAATTATTTTGGTTATTTGTCATACCTTTATTTGGAACTTTGATTTATTTGTGCATCCGTCCACCTGTAGAGATAGAAAATAAAACAATTCAAAATTTGGCATAGGTAATCATCATTTGGACAAACTGTACAGAAAGGACAAGCGATCGCTGCTGTTGGTTCTACAGGCTTATCCACCAGATCCCACCTCCATTTTGAAGTCCGCCGTGATGGTACACCCGTTAACCCAGCAAATTACTCATAATTTATTTTATTTAAATTCAAAAAGTATGCTATAGTAGCGGAAGGTATGGGGGCGCGTGGCTCAGTGGATAGAGCAACAGGTTCCGGTCCTGTAGATCGGGGGTTCGAATCCCTCCGCGCTCATGTTTATTTTCTTTGTGCTTTTAGAGGGTGTTTGAAAAGTCTAAATTCATACGCCCCTGGGCGATTAGAAATTGCGGCTGCACAGACAAAACCCACATTCGTGGGTTCAGATATCTTAATTTTTCATTAGTCCACGTATCCCTTACCGGAGCGTAGACATTGGTGGACTTCGCTTGTGTAGTAGCGAATTTATTCGCCGATAGCCTAGCATGGCGTAAGTCCTAAACTTCTAAAATATCCTTTTCTTAGCGTCCCATAGCATAAAGCTCATGATCAACGCAACCTGGTCATGGTAGACATCTGATTCTTATGTTGTGGCATTTTCGTAAAAAACCACATCTGAAACTAATATGCGGAACCCGGGACTTGAACCCGGAAGCCCGTGAAGGCACTAGAACCTGAATCTAGCGCGTCTGCCAATTCCGCCAGTTCCGCAGTAATCGAATTTTATTAACAGTTTATTATTATTGCCCAATTTTTTTTATTTGTCAAGAAAAGATTTGCCAGAATAGAGACAGAACAATTTGAAAATTTTGTTCACATCTAGCCAATCCCCATTTTTCCAATCAAGCCGGCATACTGCATGATAGAATCTAACGACTTTATGGCATTTGACAACCTAGAGAAAACTCTTCCTTGCTTTTAGCCGGGGGATAATTAACTTAGAATCAAAACCAACATCAAACCTTTATAATTACGTACTTTTGGAGGTAGGCTTATTAATTCTTCTACCAGCTTACCAGATGCCAAGTCTTCACTAGCAGCGGACTCCTCAGTCTTGCAAATCAGTGGAGGGCATTCTTTGGGAGGTCATGTAAAAATTAGCGGAGCTAAGAATTCCGCCCTGGTAATCATGGCTGGAACATTCCTCTGTTCCGGTGATTGTCGCATTCGCAACGTTCCCTTACTAGCGGACGTAGACCGGATGGGACAAGTTTTATCAGCTTTAGGATTACGTTTAAATAGAGAAGGTGACATCTTAGATGTTGATGCGCGGGAAATTACCACATCTAAAGCCCCTTATGAACTCGTTACCCAACTGCGAGCCAGTTTTTTTGCCATTGGTCCAATTTTAGCTCGACTGGGAGTAGCACAAATGCCTTTACCAGGGGGTTGTGCCATTGGTGCTAGACCTGTAGATTTGCACGTCAGGGGACTGCAAGCAATGGGCGCAGAAGTGTTAATTGAACATGGTATTTGCAATGCTCATGTTCCTGGCAATAATGGCAGATTAACAGGAGCAAAAATATATTTAGATACTCCCAGTGTTGGGGCGACAGAAACTTTAATGATGGCTGCTACCCTAGCAGATGGAGAAACCATCATTGAAAATGCTGCTAGAGAGCCGGAAGTAGTTGATTTAGCTAACTTCTGTAACTCCATGGGCGCAAAAATTCAAGGCGCAGGAACAAGTACAATTACAATAGTGGGTGTACCTAAACTACACTCTACTGAGTATACTATTATTCCTGATCGCATTGAAGCAGGGACATTACTGATTGCTGGTGCAATTACTCGCTCTGAAATAATTCTATCCCCAGTTGTACCAGATCATTTAATCCCCGTTATTGCCAAGTTACAGGAAATTGGTGTATCAATTATCGAAGATGGGAAAGATCGCTTACGGATCTTGCCAGGAAAAGCACTTAAAGCTATAAATATTGATACCTTGCCCCATCCTGGATTTCCTACGGATATGCAAGCGCCTTTCATGGCTTTAGTAACTGTAGCTGAAGGTGACAGTATCATTAACGAATCTGTCTTTGAAAATCGCTTGCGTCATGCTTCTGAGTTAAATCGTTTGGGCGCAGATATCCGTGTTAAAGGTAATACTGCTTTTGTTCGGGGAGTGCCAGTGTTATCGGGCGCACCAGTTATAGGCACAGACTTAAGAGCTTCCGCAGCTTTAGTTATAGCCGGATTGGCGGCAACGGGAACAACCACTGTTCAAGGATTACACCATTTAGATCGAGGCTATGATCGCCTAGACCTGAAATTGCAGCAATTAGGAGCAAAAATTCTGCGCGTAAATGAAGCATCGAAAGATGTAGATTTACTTGCTAATAACCCTATTACTCCAGCCTCAGTTTCTATCTAAGGTTTGAGTATTTTGTCTTTGTTAACTTAATGGCGATTATTTTTATCTATTAATAATTTTCGCCATTAACTTTCTGAAAATCCAATTAATCTGTACAATTATTATAATACATTGTCCATTTCCTGCTTTGTTGGGTTTCATACTATTGCTTCGCGAAGGTTTACGTTCCACAACCTAACCTACAAATCAAGGCTTTTTCTAATTTGGACAAGGTATTGATTATTATTAAGTCAATTTCATAAAAACTAAACATGATTGGGGTAGCAATTGTTGGTACAGGATTTGGTCAAAAAGTTCATATTCCTGCATTTCAAGCACATCATAATACTCAGATTGTCGCTGTTTATCATCGAGATATCAATAAAGCCAAAACCATTGCGGAAACTCACAATATCCCCTACACTGGCGATAATTTAGCAGAAATTCTAGCTTTACCCACAGTTGAAGCTGTCAGCATTTCCACACCGCCATTTTCACACTATGAAATGGCGAAACAAGTTTTGCAAGCTGGTAAACATCTTTTGTTAGAAAAACCCGTTACTTTAAATGTAAATGAAGCTAAAGAATTATATCAGTTAGCCCAAAATCAGGATGTAGTCGCAACTGTAGATTTTGAATTTCGGTTTGTCCCGGAATGGCAGTTTTTTTCTCAACTTCTTTCATCAAATTATGTAGGGAATATCCGATTAATTAAAATTGATTGGTTGGGATCTTCTCGCGCTGATACTTCCCGTCCTTGGAATTGGTATTCCAGTAAAGAAAAAGGTGGAGGTGCTTTAGGTTCTTTAGGTTCTCATGCTTTTGATTATATTAATTGGTTATTCGGTTCAGTTCACAAATTAAATGCTCATTTAATTACTGCTATTCCTGAAAGAGTTAACCCCGCAACTGGAGAATTACAAGCAGTTGATACTGATGATACTTGTTTATTATCTTTGGAATTAGTAAATGGTACACCTTGTCAAGTTTCTATTAGTGCAGTTGTTCATGCAGAAAGAACCCATTGGATAGAAGTGTATGGAGATAAGGGAACATTAGTTTTAGGTAGCAAGAATCAAAAAGACTATATTCATGGGTTTCAGATTTGGGGTTCTCAACCAGGAGAATCTTTGACAGAAATAGCAGTTCCGCAACAATTTCTCTTTCCTCAACATTATCATGATGGGCGAATCTGTGCTTTTCTGCGGGTTGTTGATGAATGGGTAAAGGGAATTACGAATCATCAACAAACTACTCCTTCTTTGCGGGAAGGAGTTTATTCGCAATTGCTCATGGATTTATCCCATGAATCTCATGCAAGAGGAAGTTGGGTAAATGTGCCAAGTTTGGGAGAGTTTTTGGATTAAGTAGGGCTTTGAGGATATCCAGGTTCCCTGTTCCCTGCCTTCACAGACAACTTATTCAGCAAACCCTATATAAGATCATGTCATAAAGATTTATAAATGTTAACAATTCAAAAAATAAATATATAATTTGACGTATTTTTTATTATAAAATTACCCTAAATAAAATCCCAAAACATCCACCAATAGGGTATTCTCAAAAGAGATAAATTTTAGTTTGCTATTAATTTTGTTAGTGGTTATATTACTTACAATTAGTTTGCAAAAAACACATTTAAAGAATAGGTCAATCTTATGCACATACCCGATGGATTTGTTTCTTTGCCAGTAGCAGCAGCCACCAGTTTAGCCAGTGGAGTGGGTTTATTTATAGCTTGTGAGCGATCGCAAGCAACTTTTGGCATTCGTCGCGCCCCCATTCTTGGCTTAACCACAGCCTTTATTTTCGCCGCCCAAATGATTAATTTTCCCGTGGCGGGGGGGACGAGCGGTCACCTATTAGGGGGGGCTTTAGCCGCCATTATTTTAGGTAGTCCTTGGGCGGGAATGTTATGTATTGCTACAGTTTTAATTATTCAAGCCGTGCTATTTGCCGATGGTGGCATCACCGCTTTAGGTGCAAATATTTTGAATATGGGGATAGTCGGCGTGTGGGTAGCGTGGGGATTAACCCAAACCTTACAACGATTATTGGGCGGTTCTCAAAGGCGTTTACCCCTAGCAGCTGGCATAGCCGCCGCAGTTAGCGTAGTTGTCGCCGCCTTAGCTTGTGCCATTGAATTAGCCCTTTCTGGAACAGCGCCAGCCAGCATAGTTTTACCCACCATGACAGGTGTACATATTTTGATTGGTGTTGGAGAAGGATTAATTACCGGGGGTGTATTAACCTATCTAGCCACAGCCCGTCCAGATTTGTTACCAGGTGAGGAACATAAAGTTAGAGGCTGGTTAGTTCCCGTTGTGAGTATTTTGCTGATTTCCGGTGTGTTGTCTCTATTTGCTTCTGCTTGGCCAGATGGTTTAGAAAAAGTAGCAGAAAACTTGGGTTTTATCAACTTAGCTGAACAAGTCAGAGTGGTAGTACCAACACCTTTGGCTGACTATGAGATTAAAGGTTTAGGGCAAATCGGCACAAGTATTGCTGGGTTAGTCGGTTCTACAGCTTGCTTCACTGTGGCTTTTGGAATTGCTAAAGTCATAAAACCGAAAAATGCTTAAAATTTCCTTGCCATTACGCTTGCAATTATCCCTGATCATTGTGATTGGAGCAGCTTTTTTAAAACATCATACTTGGTCTAATTTACTAGTATATGGGGCGATCGCCCTTTTATGGGTTGGCATATTACAAGTACCCATTCGCAAATTAGGCGGTTTACTCGGTGCAGAATTAATTTTTCTATCATTGGTGGCTTTACCATTGGGATGGGAACGAGCTAGTTTTTTGCTTGTGCGTTCCTTAATTTGTTTAATTACCATGAATAGTTTTTTATTAACCTTACCTCCCCATAGTTTCGGCATTGCCCTCAAAAGCTTACCAATACCTGCCCCATTAAAGGAAAACCTGATTTTAGCCGCCCAATACTTAGATATCTTACTTTCAGAAGTAAGGCAAATGCAGCGCAGCGCCCAATTACGTGGTTTAAATGGTGCAGCGGGATGGCTACGTTATGCTAGTGCTTCCATGATTGGTGCTTTATATCTTCGCACCCTCGACAGGGCGGAAAGAGTTTATGCTGCTATGGTAGCCCGTGGATATAATGGACAATTACCGATAGATTCCCCCCTCAAATCGAAAGAACGTTTTATCTTGTTAATAGCTGGGGTGACAGCTACTTGTTTAACCCTAAGTTCCTACCTTACTGTTATTTGAGTGGTGAATCTTGACATCATTAACTTCTAATCCCCAAATTTCCCTCTCTCAACCGCATACCAATGTCGTTGAAGTCCAAAATCTGGTCTATGCCTATTCACACCAACAACCCGTATTACAAGAAATTTCTTTTAGCTTACAAACAGGCGATCGCGTTGCCTTAATGGGGGCTACAGGCTCAGGCAAAAGCACCTTATTAGAAAACCTCATCGGCTTAAAACATCCCCAAAGTGGCAGAATCTGGATTAACGGCATCCCCCTATTGCCAACCACCTTACCTCAAATACGCCAACAAATTGGTTTTAGCTTTCAAGATGCTAACGACCAATTATTTATGCCCACAATCCTGGAAGACCTTACTTTCGGACCCCTTAACTATGGTGTTTCACCCATAGCTGCAAAAGATAAAGCCCATCAACTATTAGCCGACTTCGGATTGGAATCCTACGCCCACCGTTCCGCCCATGAACTTTCTGGAGGACAAAGACGTTTAGCCGCCTTAGCAGCAATTTTAGCCCTAGATCCAGCCATTCTCATCTTAGACGAACCCACCAACGGACTAGATCCAGCATGGCGACGACATTTAGCTCACGTATTATTAAAATTGCCCGTACAAGTGATGTTAATAGCTTCCCATGATCTCAATTGGCTAGGAAGAGTCACCCAACGGGCTTTAGTCCTATCTACGGGTAAAATTCAAATAGACAGCGACATTCAAACACTGTTGCAAGATGGCCAAACCTTAGATAAATTAGGGTTGCCAGTAGATTGGTAAACTGCTCAACACAGAAATTCGCAATTGCGAATTAATAATCAATTGGCTTAATATTTAGGGGACTTTAATGCTCTTGGGATGTTAATATTGTTTTCCCGTTATCCAGTTGTTGCTCCTGTTAGTCTGAGCATTGCTTTGTTAATTACTAGTTGCAGCGAGACTAAAATCTCCCAATGTCAGCGATTAGTTACAGTTGTCAATCAGGGTACAGCACTGATTGATATAAAAAAAGGTCAGCAAGTATCAACCAGCCTGCAATTATCCAAAGATTTAAAAAATGTTACTAAGTCTATTCAGGAATTAAATTTAAAAGATCCCAAACTGCAAGAATTTGAAACTAAATTTATCAAAATCTTTGATCATCTTAGTAAAGCCATAGCCAAAGCTTCTCAAGCACTTGGGGAAACTAAAAAAGCAGAAGCATCATCAGATGGTAGAGCAAAAATTGAAAAAGCCAGAAAAGAAATTGATTCCGCACTGACAACAGCCGCCAAAACTGCCGGCAAAGAATCAGATACTCTAGGCGTTCAATTAAATAAATATTGTAGCCAAGCAGAATCAATTAAAAATTGAGAATTAAAAATTGAAAATTGTAAGAGTTATATCCTTTACTCTTCTTTTTTTAGTTTTTAATCTTGCTAAGACCTACAGACTGTACAAATTAATCATCCACAAAGATAAGGACGAATTTATTCGCATTACGAAAAGCATTAATACATTGTAGTGTGTTTTCGTGTAATATTTAGGCACTTACTGTTGAAGTAAAGGCGTGGCAAGCTAGATCGAAAATGAGAATTTAAAAAGAAATGCTAAGTTAATTTAAATATCTGAACACATAAATAAATTTGTATATAGTATAGTAAAATGTAACGGATACGTAAATAACTAAACCCATTAAGTCATGGACATAAGTTTAGAAGGTAGAATTAACAACACCCCTTTAGCTGAGAATAAATGTTTATTGCCATTGTTTGAGTGTGTAGTAAACTCAATTCATTCTATTGAGGATTCAAAAATCAATAATGGATATATTGACATTATTCTTTTAAGGGAAGGTAATCAAACAGAACTCATAGAAGATGGAAATTTATCTCCAATACAAGGTTTTGTTGTTGTAGATAACGGAGTAGGATTTAACTATATTAACTATATGTCTTTTTGTACTTCAGATAGTACATATAAAAAAAGCAGAGGCTCAAAAGGAGTTGGTAGATTTTTATGGCTTAAAGCTTTTACAGAAATACTGATTGAAAGTGTTTTTGAAGAAGAAAATAATTTTTACAAACGTAATATAGAATTTAGCCTTTTTTGCAAAGGAGTTCAAGAAACTTCTAAGCAGAAAATAGAACTAAATAATGAACAAGAACTTTATACAAAAGTTGAACTTAAAAATTTCTTAAACCCATATAAAGGAAAATGCCCTCAAAAATGTGAAACTATAGGCAAGCAAATTCTAGAACACTGTATTTCATACTTTATTTTAGAAACACCACCCAAAATTAGAGTAATTGATGGAAAAAAGGAATTCAACATTAATACATACTTTAATCAAAATTTAGAATCATTCTCGGATAATGATGTAATTAAAATAAAAGAATATACTTTTAATCTTAAAGGAATTAAATATTACAACTCATCCGATTCAAGCCATAAACTTTTTTATTGCGCTAATCATAGAACCGTTATTTCTGAAAATTTACACAACTATATTTCTAATTTAATTGAAAAAAGAAAAATTCCTGACAGAGAAGGAAGGCTTTTTACCTATCTGGCTTTTGTTTCTAGTGACTGTTTAGATCAATATGTTAATCAAGAAAGAACTAATTTTAACCTAATTCATAATCATGAGGGTTTTACAGAAGACATTGGACTTATTGCTTATAAAGAAATACAAAATGAATTAATTTCTGTAATATCTAATAATCTTTCTCCATTTTTACAAGGATTACAGGAAGAGAAACAGAAAGAAATCCAAAAATACATTATAGAAGAAGCTGTAGAATATCGTCCGTTACTAAAATATGCTACAGATAAATTAGAGTCTATAAAACCTGGACTCCCTCCAGAAAAGCTAGAAATAGAACTTCATAAAATAATGTCGAGCTATGAACTATCTCTGAAAGAAACGGGAGTAAAAATATTGAGAACTCCTCTAGAACACTTTGAGAGATTTCCTGAATATAGCAAAGAATATTATGATTTTCTTGAACAGTATAATGATCTAGGGATGTCTAAGTTAGCAAGATATGTTATTCATAGAAAAATCATAATCAGTCTGTTTGAAAAAAACCTAATTGTTGATTCAGATGGAAGATATAGTCTTGAAAAAGATATACATGAAATAATTTTTCCAATGAGGACATCTTCTGATGAAATCAATGTTTTTGAAAAACAAAATCTCTGGATAATAGATGAAAGATTGTCTTATCATGAGTATCTTTCCTCTGATCAATCCTTAAAAAGACTAGAAAATTTAGATTCAGAAAGTAATGATAGACCAGACCTTTTAGTTTTCAACCATCCTATTGCTTTTGTACCAGATGAAGAACAGCCTTATTCTTCCGTTGTAGTAATAGAATTTAAACGCCCAATGAGAGAGGGATATTCTGCATCAGAAGATCCTATTGCTCAAGTTTATTCTTATATACGCCAGGTTAGATCAGGAAAACACAAGAATAAAGATGGTAGATTAATATCCCTTCGTGAAGATACACCTTTCTATGCCTATATTATTTGTGACTTAACAGAAGAAATACAAACTTTTGCTGTTAATTCTTCTCTGACTCCAACACCAGACCTTCAAGGTTTTTTTGGTTTTAACCCTGGATTAAAAACCTATATTGAAGTATTATCATTTAACAAACTTGTTAAAGATGCAAAACAAAGAAATAATATTTTGTTTAAAAAATTAGGCATATAATTAATATGGAAATATCGCAATAATTAGCTTTCCAGATTGTGTTTATTGATTTAATCACAATTATCACAATGTCCACAACGCCAATTAACAGTTGGTATTTCAAAGCCAAAGGCATTTAATAAAAACTGCCAACGACACCTTTTAGTCGTGAGATATTCACTCATTTGTTGAGCAGCTTGTAATTGTGTTTTTGGTGGTTTTCCTGACTGCAAAGACATAGAATAATGGAAAGGATCAAGCCATTCTAATTGTCCATTACTATGCAGAAGAGAAAGTGATATAGCACTATTAGGAAATTCTTTAATTACAGTATTTATTTCTCCTTGGCGTGGTAATTGTTTCGCTAATTGTTGAGCTTTTTGTTGTTGCAATTTCATTTGTGACTCAAAAAACTTCTGTCTTTGCTTATCCTCAGCATCTAAAAATCCCGTTGGTTCACTTACCAAAGTTAAAACATCAGCAGGTTTACCATCTCTTCCCGCCCTTCCTATTTCTTGCACATATTCAGACAATAAATGTGGCGCATGAAAATGGACAACCCAGCGGACATCAGATTTATTTATCCCCATGCCAAAAGCACAGGTACACACAACAAATGGGATTTTGCCACCTAACCAACTAGCTTCAATATCTCGGCGTTCTCCTGGACTCAATCCCGCGTGATAACTAGCAGTTTGATAACCAATTTCTGTTAACCATTTGGCTAAATCTTCACTATCTCTTCGAGTGCGTACATAAATTAACCCAACTTGCTTTGGTCGGTTTTGAATAAACTTTAATAATTGTTGTTTTCTGCCTCTAGGAGTCCAAGCAATTCGGACAAGAGGATTTAAATTTTCTCGATAGGGATTAATCCGAAAAATCTCCGGTTGATCTAATTTTAAAACTGTAGAAATAGTCTTTTGAGCTAAAGTATCAGCCGTTGCCGTAAAGGCTGCTATACTAATTTTTGTTCCCGGTGGTTTTGATTTTAGTAGAGCTTCACGCACAGCCCCTAAACGCCGATAAGCCGGACGAAAAGTATCACCCCACTGCACTAAACAATGGGCTTCATCCAGAATTAAACCATTAATTTGCAGTTGAGGATTACACAACTTTTGCCATACTGCTGGACTGAGTAATGTTTCTGGTGATAAATACAATAGTCTTAATTGCTGTTTTTCCAAAGCTTGCAAGGTTGCATTGCGTTGAGATCCAGTTAATTCACTGTGTAAAAGTGCTGCTTTTTGTGATAGTTGCCGTAATTCCTCAACTTGGTTTTCCATTAGTGCCACCAAAGGAGAAACTATTAAAGTCAATCCTGTTTTTAATAGGGCGGGAAGTTGAAAACAAATTGACTTTCCCCCACCAGTGGGCATAATAATTAGAGCATCTCTTTGTGATATTAAACAGTTAACAATTTCTTTTTGAGGAGGACGAAAATCGTCATATCCCCAAATTGCCTTTAATGCTGCGCGAACATCTTGCCAAGATTGTGTTACTGGGAGATTCATGTTTTTACCACAAAAGCACAAAAAACAATAAAGGGAAAAGAAAATAGAGGAAATATTTATCTTTACTTTTCCCAATTACCAATTACCAATTACCAATTAGTTCTTGATCATTCCATTCCAAAGTATCACCAATGTTTTCCCCATTATGATAAGCGGCTAGTAATACTTCACAGGTTTTACCATAGGATATCGCACCAGTGGCATCAAGAGCGATCGCCCCAAAATCCCGATTATTCCTCTTCGCTTCTGTAAATGATCGCTGCATAGCCTCCTGTAGTGACATTCCATCAGTCACACGCACCACAACCTTAGCCGCTAAACACTCATCAATAATATCTTCCCCAATCCCCGTACAACTCACCGCCGCCTGACTAGTCGCATAATTACCCGCTGGCATTGCCGAATCACTGACTCGCCCAATCCGTTCAAAGCCTTTACCCCCAGTAGAAGTACCAGCCGCTAATTTACCATAGCCATCTAAAGCCACAACACCAATCGTCCCCCTACCAGCACTTTCTGCCATTTCTGGTTCTGCAACTACCCCAGCCATCGTCCTTTTAAAGTTATCCTGACGTTCTAGCGTCCACTCTTTCAGGCGCAAATCCGTTAAACCATTGTAACTAGGAAGTTGCAACTCCCGCGCCAACTCAGCCGCACCATAATCAGACAAAACCCGATCATCAACATCTTGTAAAAACAGCGCCATTTCAATCGGATTCTTCACTCGTGACACATTAATCACACCACTAAAGCGCCCCGTTGTCCCATCCATAATGGAAGCACTCATGCGGATTTGTCCATCAGATTGGAGGACAGAACCAGTACCAGCATTAAAGCGGGGTTCATCTTCCAACATCTGACAACCCCGAACTACAGCCTCAGTCGCACTTGCACCGTTTAGTAAAAGAGCATAAACTTCCGCAACAATCTGAGAAAGAGAATTGCGAACTGCGATTAATCCCCCCTTACCTTGGAGAGAACTACCAGCACCACCATGAATAATTAATTTAGGTTGCATTTGTAATGTCATGTTATTTTCTTCGCAGGGGCGCAAGGCCTGCGCCCATATATTTATTGGTTGGTCTAACTCTCATTTCTAGCCTGAGAACGACGACGACGGCAACGTTCTGAACAATATTTCACCTCATCCCAACAATCTTGCCATTTTTTCCGCCAAGTAAACGGACGTTGACATACTACACAGATTTTTTCCGGTAAATCAGATTTAGAACAAGTAGGACGCATAACGTAACAATAACGTAACAATAAACACGAAAAACATCATCTATCAAAAAATACATCTAAAGACAGATGACAAGGATTTTTTAATCCTTGTACTGTTTACAATTAGCCAAGCAAAATTAATTACATAGGTTTTCCCAAATTCTACGACAATTTGCGGAAAACAGATGTAATGGAAGCTTTCCAATTTGTATGGTTTCTGGACTACTTTAACGGCTGATTATGAAAACACTAAAAGAGCTTATTAATAAAGCCACCGCTGGTAATCTTGCAGTAATCGGTTATAAAAAGTGAAATTAAACTGGAAAATTTAGACTTAAAAAAATCTTCTCAGTTGGGATTTTTGCAAATTACCAGTTTTATAAATTACATCTACGAAATCAGAATTGAAAGAAGCAAAACATTTTTTAAAATTCTCAGATTTACGTAAAGCTATAATATGAATATAATTCTACCTTAACTGACTCGTAACCTAAATTGGATCTTTATAAATCATTAGTTGGTCATTTCCTATTTACTCTGGTGAAAACCGAACCGGAGTGGTTGCACAAACAAACCATCGGTAGTCTAAATTGGCTGTCGAAAGCCAGTTATTATCCTTATACCAATTGGTTAAACAACCTCCTTCAGCAATATCTATGTCTAAATGATCCACAATTAGAACAAACCGTACTGGGAATGAAATTGCCCAATCCCTTGGGTTTGGCGGCTGGATTTGACAAAGACGGCGTTGGTGCTAATATCTGGCATAATTTTGGTTTTGGTTTTGCTGAATTGGGTACTGTGACTTATCACCCCCAACCGGGAAATCCGCCCCCTCGGTTGTTTCGTTTACCTTTAGATCAAGCAGCACTTAACCGGATGGGTTTTAATAATGCTGGTGCTGTCGCTATGGCTGCAAGACTGAAGGAGGGGAAAGAAAAGTTGAATTATCCAATACCCATACCTATAGGTATAAACTTGGGCAAATCCAAGATCACACCTTTGGAATTAGCAGCCCAGGATTATCTACAGAGTTTTCGGTTACTCAAGGATTTGGGTGATTATTTTGTAGTTAATGTTTCTTCTCCCAATACTCCGGGATTGCGATCGCTCCAAGATGCTGCCATGCTCAGTCAAATATTGGACGGACTACAACAGGAAAACACTGCCCGAAAACCCATATTTGTGAAAATAGCCCCCGATTTAGAATGGGAGGCTATATCTGACATTATTGTGCTAGTAAAAACTTACCAAATCGCTGGTTTAATCGCCACCAACACCACGATTAGCCGGGAAGGACTCAAAACCCAAATCATTGAAAAAACTGGCAAATCTCCCCAAGAAGAAGCGGGAGGAATTAGTGGAAAACCAGTGAGCGATCGCTCCACAGAAGTAATTCGCTTTATTTACCAACAAACCCAGGGACAAATGCCCATCATTGGCGTAGGTGGCATATTTACCGCCGGGGATGCTTGGGAAAAAATCACAGCCGGTGCTTGTCTGATTCAAACCTATACAGGCTGGATTTATGAAGGACCAATAATGGTACGCCGCATCCTCGCAGGTTTATTAACCAAACTAGAAGAAAACGGCTTAACATCTATTAGTCAGGCGATAGGAATAGGTAATGGGTAATGGGTAATAGGTAATAAATATTTCCCCCTGCCCCCTGCTCCCTGCCTCCTATTCTTCTACGGGGAAAAAATCCTTAGACTTACGAGAATAAGACCAAGCAATACCATCAGGATCACGGCTACGAGACCACTGGGTAAAATCTGGGTCATTGCGTCGTTTGTAAACCGTACTAGAATAGACATTGAGCCGTTTGGCTAATTCAGATTGAATCAGCGAACCAAAAACTAACTGTTCTTCTAGAGGCTTTTTGGCTTCATCATGGTTTGCTGTCAGCAAAGATTCAGATTGCGCTTCCTCCTCCTGGGGTATTGATGAAGGTGGAGCTAAAAACGAGCGGGCAATTTTAGTAACTGGTTGAGCGGCCAGTTTTTCTACCAATTCACTACTATCAAGAATATCGCCAAGAATACTGGCATTAATAAAGTAGTACGATTGATCCTCCTCATTTTCTGACTCTAGTACACTAGCACCAAATTCCCTAGCTTTGCCATCTAAATAGCTTTTTGCCGCCTCTCCAGAAAAATTACCCTTGATTGCCAAGTCCATGGGCGTAATTTTCCCCTGATTTTCCTGAATTAACTCATAAAAAAGCGGATTAACTTGATTGCACCACTTTTCCCATCTAGATTGCTGCCAAAGATTGAAAACCATTAACAGCCCTAAGATTACCAGTAAAACTTTCCAGGTATTGACCAGGAAAACAATCAAAAACGATATCGGCAAAATTAGAACGAGAAAACTTTTGCCTGAGTTTTCCATGATTTTTTCATTCATGCTGATTTTTGCCAAATTAATTTTTAGAAAATAATATTTCTATCTTGGCAAAAATTTGGACATTTGTTTGTATCTTTTGGCAAAATTGTGGCTAATTATTCGGCAAAAGCTACTCATATAATAAAATGCGACTAATTATACAAGTATATTTTCCAGCTTTTGAGAAATTAATCTGTAGTCAGATTAGGTTGAGAAAGATTAAAATTAAGCGATGACATAGCGGTATGCACTGGTAGGAGATCCTAATTTTCATCCCAGATGCTGACACCGAAAGGCTGTTAAGTAGGTTGGCGTTGAAAATTGTCGTTATAGTCAGGCAAAAGGCAGGAAGCAAGAGTAAAGAAGTTTTCAGCGATTTTACGTTTCTTTACACAGTTTTGTTTGATTGTGTTCACCTACTTACTCCTGATTGCCGACTGCCTAAAGCTACTATAATAACCAATCACTAATCATTAAAATATGAAGATACCTGGAGTTACAAGTAAAAGAAATAAAAAATCAACTTCAACTAGACGAAAATCCTATTTTTTGATTCCCCCATTAGCGCTTTGGCATCCTTGGTGGCATCAATTTATGAATTGGATGGTAATATTTTTAACTGTGATGCTATGCTTACTAATGTTGCCGACTCGTCTTCCTGGAATGGAATTATTAGGCATTGGTCCTAACTGGCTACTGATTTGGGTAGTGGCTTGGAGTGTTAATCGCTCAGTATTTTCTGGTCTGCTGTCAGGGATCATTTTAGGACTATTGCAAGATGCCATGACATCACCAAATCCGACTCATGCCTTGGGTTTGGGAATTGTGGGAATGTTAACAGCCCTGATGCAAAAACAGCGGTTTATTCAAGAAGACTTTATTTCTATCGCTTTAATTGTATTTGTGATGGCTGTGGTGGCAGACACTATTTTTGCTTTCCAGTTATCTTGGGAAGGAAATCGTCATGCAGCCAGTATTTGGACATATTACCAGCGTGCGACCTTAGCTTCAGCAATTCTGAGTAGTTTGTGGGCACCTGTGGTTTATTATCCTCTTAATCGCTGGTGGCAGCAGATGAAATTAATTCGTAATTCTTAAGTCAAATGCATAATTTTCCAGGAGTCTCTCCAGCATCTACATCCTTACCTGAAAACCATCAATTTGCACAGCCTGTAGTCCCGGAATTAGTAGGTAATGACTTTGATTCGCGGATGATGCTACGGTGCGTGGAATTAGCTCGTCTGGCCTTGGGATACACTTCACCAAATCCCCTAGTGGGGGCGGTGGTTGTCCAGAATGGGGAGATTGTGGGAGAAGGTTTTCATCCCCGTGCTGGTGAACCTCATGCTGAGGTTTTTGCTCTCAGAGCAGCGGGAGAACGGGCGCACTCAAGCACTGTTTATGTGAGTCTTGAGCCTTGTAATCACTATGGACGGACTCCTCCCTGTTCGGAAGGATTAATCAATGCTGGTGTGTCTAAGGTGGTGGTAGGAATGGTTGATCCTAATCCCTTGGTAGCAGGTGGCGGGATTGCGCGGCTAAGGGCTGCGGGAATCGAGGTGGTAGTTGGAGTAGAGGAAGCGGCTTGTCGGCGTTTAAATGAAGGGTTTATTCATCGCATTCTCTATCAACGACCTTTAGGTATTTTGAAATATGCTATGACTTTAGATGGTAAAATTGCCACTACTGCTGGTCATAGTGCTTGGGTAACAAATCAAGATGCTCGCACTGAGGTGTATCAATTACGAGGGGCTTGCGATGCGGTGATTGTTGGTGGGAATACAGTGAGAAAAGACAATCCTTACTTGACTAGCCATCAAGTTGCTGCTCATAATCCTCTACGAGTGGTGATGAGTCGTAGCTTGAATTTACCAGAACAGGCTTGTCTATGGGATACTCAGGAAGCTCCAACTTTGGTTGTAACGGAAGTTGGCAGTTCACAAGCTTTTCAAAAAATGCTGCGGTCAAAAGGGGTGGAAGTTGTGGAATTTAGCTCCCTCACTCCAGGAGCAGTAATGAATCATTTATATGAGCGCGGGTTTTGTAGCGTGCTATGGGAATGTGGTGGTATTTTAGCAGCTAGTGCGATCGCTCAAGGTGCTGTCCAAAAAATTATGGCATTTATCGCCCCCAAAATTATCGGTGGAGATCATGCTCCTACACCTGTGGGAGACTTGGGTTTAACTAGTATGACTGAAGCCTTACCGTTGGAACGGGTAAGTTGGCGAATTGTCGGTAATGATTGCTTAGTAGAAGGTTATTTACCATTGAAAGTTAAATAAACAGCACAGCTACTTGACTATGACTGTTGGCGTTCATAAGCTAAATCACGAATTAGACTCAACCGAGACTGAATGTAATCACACAAGAAATCAGTTTCATGGGGATCTAAAAAAGCTTGATTAGTTATTTGTTTCACCAACCACTGCACCAAACTAGCATCATCAAGCTGTAAGAGTGTTACTGTGTGGGTGGCTTCAACGATAGACCAAAGTTGACGCATGATAGTTGGAGTCATTAGACCTCTATTTAATCATTAGTTTAGTTCTTTTCAGATTACACAATTCTGATATTAACTGACTGCATAAATCTACAACTAGATATAACTATTATTAAAAATTTAATAAATGACCAAATGTTTTGCTGAAAATTAAGAAATGTCAAGTTATATGAATTAACTTAATTTTACTTAACTAAGACTACAATTTGTCATCAATGAACGTTATTTTTTGTTGTGTTTTACTCTTTTGACAAAAAAGGGAACAGGGAACAGGGAACAGGGAACAGGGAACAGGGAACAGGGAACAGGGAACAGGGAAC
>NZ_JAQMSE010000030.1:0-14166 GCF_028330045.1 Aphanizomenon sp. CS-733/32 | reverse complement strand
TGCAAGGAATAAGGGTTGAAATTAGCAAAAACCTATCACTTTACCAGATTTAATACTATTCTTATCTTCTTCTAATTCTTCCTCCTGACTCCTGACTCCTGACTCCTGACTCCTAGCCCTCACAGACAACTTTTTCAGCAATCCCTAGATAGATAAATTTTTATAAAAGTATTTTTGGCAATTATTCCTAAAGGTAGTAGGTTTATTGGATAGAAAATTATAATCTGGTTTCTGTAATGCTGAAAAAAGGGCTAATTATATGAATGAAAAGATTAGCACAGATACCTATGATCGGGGCATAATTCCCGCAGAAACAGCAGCACGAATGAAAAGAGAGGGAGCAAATTATAAACACCTGCCAACTGAAGAGGATCTTGCCAGTGCGTCCACTAATGACCAAACTGATATTAACAGTATTCGGACGACGGACGGTTATACTATGGACAAAGAGGGGTTGTTAAATAATTATGCAGTTGAACCGGAAATGTATTATGAAGTTCCTGGTGATGCGCGGGAGGTAGCAGAACAAGAAAAAGCCGAACGGATACAGGAATTGCGAGAAGTAAATGAAGATAAAATAGGTCTATTAACAGAGGATTTTGATAAGCGAGGTAAAGGACCAGGAATAATCTAATTTCCCATTTCTTTGATTTTCTCTCAGAATTCTCAAGCTGCATCGAAAGGATCATCTGCGACTACATATTTCGCCAAAATTGACAAATCTAAGTTTGGTAATAATTCACTTTTTTCAACCAATTCATAACTTTCACTGCGCCGATGATCAACTGGAAATTAATTGTTTTGAAAAACCAAACTTCCGTTACACCTAATCTTTTGTAAACTTGATTAAGTAGGTGAACACAATAAAACCAAACTGTGTAAAGAAACGTAAAATCGCCCAAACCCTCTTCACTCTTGCCTTTTGCCTTGCCATAACGACAATTTTCAACGCCAACCTACTTATATTCTAATTTCCAGATCCCCGACTTCTCGGAGAAGTCGGGGATCTATTATTATTGCATCTATTTCTATAAATTGTAAATAAATGTAAAGTTACTGGCACACAAAATCTTCACAGAATTATCTCGATTTAATCCAGTAAGTCACTCCCTGCGGTAGTCTAGATAAATGTTAATTTATCGCTTGGTTTGACAAATAGTTTTATGACTTCAGTTTCTAGTTCTGCACGCACTATTCGTATTGGTTCACGTAAAAGCCAACTAGCTTTAGTTCAAACATACTGGGTACAAGCGGAACTCCAGAAAAGCTTTCCCGATATTACTTTTGAAGTCCATACCATGTCTACCCAAGGGGACAAAATCCTAGATGTAGCCTTGGCTAAAATTGGCGATAAAGGACTATTTACTAAGGAACTGGAATTGGGCATGATCAATAAAGAGATTGATTTTGCCGTGCATTCTCTCAAGGATCTACCCACTAATTTACCAGCAGGGTTGACCCTAGCAGCGATTACAGAACGAGAAAACCCCGCAGACGCGGTGGTGCTGCATGAAAAGTATCAGGGTGAAATACTGGAGACTTTACCAGCCGGTGCGGTAATTGGGACTTCTTCTTTGCGAAGATTGGCACAGTTACGCCATAAGTTCCCTCATTTTATGTTTAAGGATGTGCGGGGAAATTTGATCACACGCATGGATAAGTTGGATGCTGGTGAGTATGATGCTTTAATTTTAGCGGTTGCTGGTTTAGAAAGATTGGAAATGAGCGATCGCATCCATCAAATTCTCAAACCCGAAGTCTCCCTCCATGCCGTTGGACAAGGTGCTTTGGGGATAGAATGCCGTGCTGATGATGAGGAAGTAATTGCCTTACTGAAAGCTATTGAACACCCGCAAACACGCGATCGCTGTTTAGCAGAAAGATCATTTTTACGAGTTTTAGAAGGCGGTTGTCAAGTTCCTATTGGTGTAAATACAGAAATCACTGGTGATCAATTAATATTAAAAGGTCTTGTCGCCAGTGTTGATGGTCAAAAAATAGTTAAAGATACCGTCATCGGTGCGGCTGCTGATGCTGAAAAATTAGGCGCACAACTAGCTGGCATTCTCAGAGAACAAGGCGCTACAGAAATCCTAGAAAAAATCTTTACCGAGATTCAACGAGGATCATAGGGTGATAGGTGACAGGTGACAGGTGACAGGTTACAGGTTACAGGTTACAGGTTACAGGTGACAGCCAAGAGAAGAGAGTTTAATTACCCCAACAGGTGACAGCCAAGAGAAGAGAGTTTAATTACCCAATTACCAATTACCAATTACCATGAAAATTTTATTTGTAGCCGCAGAAGCCGCTCCCATTGCCAAAGTTGGCGGCATGGGGGACGTTGTAGGTGCATTACCTAAAGTCTTGAGAGCAATGGGTCATGATGTGCGGATCTTCATGCCTTACTATGGCTTTGTTCCCGATAAAATGCCAGTTCCCAAAGAACCCATTTGGAAAGGTTATGCCATGTTCCAGGAATTTTCAGTTTACGAAAGTGTTCTGCCGGGAACTGATGTTCCTTTGTATTTATTTGGACATCCAGTTTTCCTCCCCCGGCGGATTTATGGTGGAGAAGATGAAGATTGGAGATTTACCTTCTTTGCCAATGGTGCGGCGGAATTTTGCTGGAATTACTGGAAACCAGAAATTGTCCATTGTCATGATTGGCACACAGGAATGTTACCTGTTTGGTTGAATCAATCTCCAGATATTACTAGTGTCTTCACAATTCATAACCTCGCTTATCAAGGACCTTGGCGGTGGTATTTAGAGAAAATTACTTGGTGTCCCTGGTATATGCAAGGACATAATACAATGGCTGCCGCAGTCCAGTTTGCCAATAAAGTCAATACAGTTTCTCCCACCTATGCCGAACAAATCAAAACACCTGCCTATGGTGAACAAATAGAAGGGTTATTATCTTTTGTTAGTGGCAAATTATCAGGCATAATTAACGGCATAGATACTGATATTTATGATCCTGCCAATGATAAATACATTAACCAAACCTTTACCATAGATACCCTTGATCAACGCAAAGCTAATAAAATAGCTCTGCAAGAAGAGGTGGGTTTAGAAGTTAATTCTAATGCTTTTCTCATCGGCATGGTGACAAGGTTAGTAGAGCAGAAGGGGATGGACTTAGTATTACAAATCCTTGACCGTTTCATGGCTTATACAGATGCTCAATTTGTCCTTTTGGGAACAGGCGATCGCTATTATGAAACCCAAATGTGGCAACTCGCATCCCGTTATCCTGGACGCATGGCGACCTACCTCCTTTACAATGATGCCCTTTCCCGTCGCATTTACGCTGGTACAGATGCCTTTTTAATGCCTAGCCGCTTTGAACCTTGCGGCATCAGTCAAATGATGGCTTTGCGTTACGGTTCTGTTCCCATTGTCCGTCGCACAGGGGGATTAGTTGATACCGTCAGCCACTTTGATCCTGTCAATGAAGCGGGTACAGGTTATTGCTTTGATCGTTATGAACCCCTAGACCTCTTTACCTGTATGATTCGCGCTTGGGAGGGTTTCCGTTTCAAACCCCAATGGCAAGAATTACAAAAACGGGGGATGAGTGCAAACTTCAGTTGGTATCAATCCGCTAAAGAATACGATAAACTTTATCGTTCCATCTATGGTTTACCAGATCCAGAACCAGAAGCAACAACAGAACCAACTGTAGAACCAGCAGTAGAAGCAACACCAACGGCAAAATCAGTTTAAGGTATTTGAGAAAATTGGCAAGCTAGAAGACAAGCAATTCAAAAGACAGGTTTAAGTAGGTGAACACAATAAAACCAAACTGTGTAAAGAAACGTAAAATCTCCCAAACCCTCTTCACCCTTGCCTTTTGCCTCTTGCCTTTTGCCTCTTGCCTTTTGCCTTGCCATAACGACAATTTTCAACGCCAACCTACTTACCTGGTGAGATTTTTCCAAAGCAATGTCCTTTTAGTCTTGAAGATATTCTTAATAATGAATATTTCCCCTAATTTTTTTAGAGGTTGTTTGAAAACTTTTTCGTGTGGGATCTGACACCTGCAAAACAACAAGATCCCCAATTTATTAAAAAAGTTGGGGATATGTTGGGGGTTTAGATATGATCAGCAAACCCTAATTACTACTTCCCAAATCCCTTACCTCTACTGGTAGAAGGAAGACAAATACAGTTTTCTAACTGCTGGAGTAAGGTTTCGGTATCTAGATTTTGACCAATTAACACTAATTGATTTTTCTTTTCACCTTTCCATTGATCATCATCAATAGTAAAGCGTTTACCGCAAAGATGGAAAATATGCCGTTGTGGACTTTCCTCAAACCACATAATCCCCTTAGCACGGAAGACATTTGTGGGTAATTGGTTATCTAGAAAATGTTGAAACTTTCTAATCGAAAAAGGTTTATCACTTTGGAAAGAAATAGAGAGAAAACCATCATTTTCTAAATGATCAGAATGGTGATGATGTTCATGATCATGGTGGTCATGTCCACAGGTAGAATGATCATGATCGTCGTGATGTTCATGTCCACAATCAGCATGATCATGGTGATCATGATGTTCTTCTGCGTGGTTATCAAAATATTTATCAGATTCAAACAACCCAACACTAAGAATCAAAGGCAGGGGAACTTGGGATTTTGTTGTGCGAATAATTCTGGAACCTTCTTTGATATTGTTAATTTTTTTCTCCAAATCCTGTAAGGTTGGTTCATCAACCAAATCAGTTTTATTGAGAATAATTACATCACCATAAGTAATTTGACTCAAAGCAGCTTCAGAATTGAATAAATCTAAGCTATAATTTGCCGCGTCAACTACAGTAATAATAGAATCTAACCGAGTTAGATCTCGTAATTCTGAACCTAGAAATGTCATAGCCACAGGTAAAGGATCTGCTAAACCTGTTGTTTCTACAACTAGATAATCTAGCTTTTCTTCTCTTTCTAAAACTTTGTAAACAGCATCAATTAAGTCATTATTAATGGTGCAGCAAATACAACCATTACTTAATTCTACCATGTTTTCGTCAGTGGAAATAATTAATTCATTATCAATGCCAATTTCGCCAAATTCATTCACTAAAACCGCAGTTTTCACCCCTTGCTGATTTGTGAGAATATGGTTGAGTAAAGTGGTCTTACCGCTACCAAGAAAACCTGTAATGATGGTAACTGGTAAACCTTGCTTGGCAACTTCCATTGCGTGAGATTCGGAATTAACTGTTGTTGGCATAGTCATGAAGGAGGATTTTGGTGTACTCTAAATTTTATCTTGATTTTGTCCACTCGGCATTAGAGTAACACTAAATTAAGATGAAGCTGCATACAATAATAACTCAAGTTGCTAGTTATATCCTTGAGGCTGGTAATGGGTAATTGGTAATAGGTAATTGGTAATAAAAGCTCTAGTTTCATCCTGTTCATCCTTTAATCTTGGACATCCTGATTCTGACAATTTACCTAACTAGCAACTTACATTAATAAAGTTTTCATTTACGCCGTTGTCATCAACTTGGGTTATTATTGTTTATCGTCCGATTTCCGCATTACTCTATTATGACCCTATCTATTTACAATACTCTGACCCGTCGTCAAGAACAATTTACCACCGTTGAACCTGGAAAGGTGAAAATGTATTACTGCGGTGTGACGGTTTATGATTACTGCCATTTGGGTCATGCTAGAGCTTGTATTGTTTGGGATGTGGTGCGTCGTTACCTTGAGTTTGTTGGTTATGATGTGCGTTATATCCAAAATTTTACTGATATTGATGATAAAATTCTCAAACGCGCACGAGAAGAAGATTCTTCGATGGAAGTTGTTGCAGAACGCTATATTCAAGCTTATTTTGAGGATATGTCCCGGTTGGGGATTAAAGAAGCTGATGAATATCCCCGCGCGACACATACAATGAATGGGATTCAAAGATTAATTCACGATTTAGAACACAAAGGTTTTGCGTATCCATCCAATGGTGATGTGTATTATGCTGTCCAAAGTTTTGCTGAGTATGGCAAACTTTCGGGACGCAAGTTGGATGATATGCAAGCTGGTGCAAGTGAACGGGTAAATGTGGAAGATGCCGAATATCAAAAGAAGCGATACCCCTTTGATTTTGCTCTGTGGAAGGCTGCAAAACCTGATGAACCTGCGTGGGAGTCTCCCTGGGGAAAAGGTCGTCCAGGATGGCATATTGAATGCTCGGCGATGGTGCGCGATCGCCTGGGTGATACTATAGATATTCATGCTGGTGGCGCTGACTTAATTTTCCCTCACCATGAAAACGAAATTGCTCAATCGGAAGCTGTCACTGGCAAACCTTTAGCTAATTATTGGTTACACAATGGCATGGTGAAGGTAGATGGGGAAAAAATGTCCAAATCTTTGGGTAATTTTATCACCATTCGTCAATTATTAGATCGGGGTGTAGACCCAATGGCGGTAAGGTTATTTGTGATGATGGCACAATATCGCAAACCTATAGATTTTACCGATGATGCTATATTAGCAGCAACTAACGGCTGGCATACTATCAAAGAAGGATTACTTTTCGGTTATCAACATGGTAAAAAATTAGGGTGGGATGAATCTAACCTGATCCAAAATCCCAAATCTAAAATCCAAAATTCGGAGATTGATAAATTTAAAGAAGCTGTTGATGATGATTTTAATTTCCCCGGTGGTTTAGCCGTAATTTTTGAATTAGCAAAAGAATTAATTCGGCAAGGAAATATTATTGTTCATCAAGGCAAAACAGAAACTTCTGCCCATGAATTACTGGAAAAATGGCAAACTTTAATTACATTAGCAGATGTTTTAGGTTTAACTGCTAAACCAGATACAGAAACACCTGTACAAGATGGTTTAAGTGATGTGGAAATTGAGGAACTAATTCAACAAAGACAAGCAGCAAGAAAAGCCAAAAACTTTGCCGAATCTGATAGAATTCGTGATCAACTATTAACAAAAGGTATTAGTTTAATAGATAGCAAAGAAGGCACACGCTGGCACAAAGGTTAAATCCAGAATTAGGAATGAAGAAATAAGTAATAACGTAAGTTGCTAGTTAGGTACATTGTCAGAATCAGGATGTCCAGGATTAAAGGATGAACAGGATCAAATCTCTGTTTTCATCACCAATTACCTATTACCTATTACCTATTACCAGCCTCAATTAGATAACTAGCAACTTGAGTTAATACCAATTTTATGTGAGGTGGCACAGAATCATGAAATCCATTAATTTATCTGCGTTTATCTGCGTTTATCTGCGTTCAAATATTCTGGATATCTGATTCTATTCAACCTCATCTTAATTTGGTATCACTACTTTCCTTGAAATTATCAAGCTTTACGTCTACCAACTGTTGTTGTAGAATTTATTTACAAAATCAAAACACCCACATTAGAGAGGAATTGACTGTGGAACAGAAAATTAACTGTGCTGAAGCCTGTGTCAACGGGTGTGTTTTAGGTGATAAATGTCCCAATATCGAGTATCGAGAATCAGCTTCAAAATTCATCGAAGAAACTTCTTTAGACAAAATGCTAGAAATAGCTGAAGAAAGACTGCGGAAAAAAATGTCAGAACCACCAAAGTGGGTGTTTCCAGAAGATTCTTAAATGAAATTTTGAGCAGGCGGTTATTGAATCAGTTAAAACAGTGGGTTAGCAACAAATAACCCACCAAAAATATTAATTATTTCCTAAAAAATTATCATCATGAAACATGAATGAAAATACATTAAGCAGCGCAGTAGTGAAAGCAAAAGCCAAAGAATTGGGATTTCACGAAGTAGGGATTGCTGCTGTCGGTGATTTAGAAACCACAGAGACAGAAAAATTGCAAGCTTGGTTAAAGATGGGTTATCACGCTGATATGGAATGGATGAAAAACCCCAAGCGTGAGGATATTCGTTTAGTGATGCCAGAAGTGCGATCGCTCATATCTGTAGCCTTAAACTATTATACCCCCCATCAACGTCCCCAGGGCGATGAGTACGGCAAAATTTCCCGTTATGCCTGGGGAAGAGATTATCATAAAGTTATGCACAAAAAGCTCAAAGAACTAGCTACTTGGCTAGAATCCCTGGGCGAAAATGTCAAAGCCCGTTATTATGCAGATACAGGGCCAGTCCAAGATAAAGTATGGGCGCAAAAAGCCGGCATTGGTTGGATTGCTAAAAACGGGAATGTGATTACCAGAAAATATGGTTCTTGGGTGTTCTTGGCAGAAATACTAACCAATCTGGGGCTAGAAAGCGATCGCCCATCCACCCAACATTGTGGCACCTGTACTCGTTGTCTGCAAGCCTGTCCGACAGGTGCAATTACCGCACCCTTTATCGTAGATGCTAATCGCTGCATTGCCTATCATACCATTGAAAACCGTGCCGAAGAACTCCCTGCAAATATCACACCCCATTTACAAGGATGGATAGCAGGTTGCGATATTTGTCAAGATATTTGTCCTTGGAATCAGCGATTTGCTCAACCAACTAATGTCAAGGATCTTCAACCATATCCTGGGAATTTAGCCCCGAAGCTGGTAGAATTAGCCCAAATATCAAATGAGGAGTGGAATCAAAGATTCACAGCTTCAGCCTTGCGACGCATTAAACCAGAAATGTTACGACGTAATGCTCGCGCTAATCTTGACAAATCCAGGCATAATAATGACCCAGAAAGTAATAATTTTTGATTTCGATGGGACGATTGCTGATACAGTAGATGCCCTTGTAACTATTGCCAATCGTTTAGCCTTGGAATTTGGATATGTGCCAATTAATTCGCAAGAACTAGTCCTATTGAGAAATTTAACAGCCAGAGAAATTATTAAATATTCTGGTATTTCCCTATTCAAAATTCCTTTTATGGTTAAAAAAGTAAAGGGAGAATTAAAACATAAAATTCCAGAATTAAAACCTATTGAGGGAATTAATACCGCATTAATAGAACTCCACAATCAAGGTTATCACCTGGGAATTATTACCTCTAACTCCCAAGAAAACGTCAATCAATTTCTCAAATGTCATAACTTAGACTATTTGTTTGACTTTATTTATTCAGGAGTAACTATTTTCGGTAAAACCACAATTATTAATAATGTGTTGCGACAAAAACATTTCAAACCTGAAGCAGTAATTTATGTCGGTGATGAAACTAGAGATATAGAATCTGCTAAAAAAGCCAATATCAAAGTAGTCGCTGTCAGTTGGGGTTTTAATTCTTCCGAAGCCCTCAGCCAACAAAACCCAGATTTTTTAATTCATCATCCTAGTGAATTATTGGCTGTAATTAGGGTTTGCTGAATAAGTTGTCTGTGAGGAGAGGTGACAGGTGCTACTCCACGGGGACAGGTGACAGGGAAGGAATTTTCTTCTTTCTTCTTTCTTGTTTCTCCTGAAATCCTGAATACCAAACACCGAACACCGAACACAGTATTGATATCCCCGACTTCTTAAAGAAGTCAGGAATTTGGAAGATTAAGCCACAACTTCTACTGGTTTGGCTTCCGGTAACAACCGCTTCACACCTTGCTTGACGAAAGCTTCCAAAACAGCCATTTTTTGATTTTGCTGGAATACAGTTTGCAAGACTTGACGCAGTTTGTCGAGATTTAAAGCGCTTCCCGATCCTAAAGCAATTTCTTGCTGTTCAAAATACGCCACTAAACTTAATCCGGCTACTCTTGTCAGGTAAGCAGCACTAACTCCTTCTACCATTCCTCCGGCGACAAAGGTAGCAACATTAGTTTTCAGAATACCTGTTACAGCCCTAGTGGAAAGTTCCACCAAACCTAATTTCAACATTAAACTTCCCATAGTTCCCGCTACTTGTTGCGCTTGTTCTAAGGAAATTTTCTGCTGATATATATTACCCAAATCTATCACCATTTGAGCAGTAATCGCCGCAGTTGCAAGAATATCTAAAGCCGGTACAGGATTAGCAAATGCCGCCGCCGCTGCAATCCACTGATATTGTTCTATAAATGGTGTAGTTTGCTCTCTTCTTACACCATTTAAACAATTTTTAGCTTCAGCTTTCAATAATAATACTTTGCGATTTGTAGTATGACAAACTAGCTGTTCTCCCCGCTGTCGGACTACTTCCTGCAACTGTTGTGTCAACTGCTGGATATCTGGCGTTGGTTGTTCTATCCATTCTCGGAAAGAACCATCTTCTTGATATTTTCGCACTTTTACAGGTACGGGAGAAGCCGCAGTCCCTACTACATTTGCACCCATGCGCTGTTTTAATGATTGGAGAACTGTAGCGCGTTCATCAGGTTGATATTGATCTTGTTTGTTGAAAACCAGCAAACTTAGTTGTTTTGCGGCTTTTAGCTGTTGTAAAACCTGAAATTCTGAATCTGTTAAATCACCGTTGGTCAGAAATAAGACAAAATCAGATTTCTGTATTTCTGATAAGGTGACAACATCGGAATTTTCACTAGCTACGGAAAATAAAGGTGCTGTTTCCGCAAAATGCAAGGACATTCCTGGAAGAGTTAGAGTAGTTTGTAGAACTTCAATAACTGTACTTTTACCTACGAATTTACCACCAGTAACGGCAACAACAATTTCCTTTCTATCTAGTTCTAAGGGCAATTTAGCGAGGTTTTCGCGGAGAATTGCTAGGTGAGGATGATTAGCTACCTCTTGGGTGAGTTGATTAATTATCACTTCGGTTTGAGCGATCGCCTGTTCCACGACTCCCCGGCTAACAACTGTATCATTTTGCTGTTCACCTAATTGGGGTTGATTTTTATTGAATAACCACAAACCGCCAGCGACAGCCATTGCACTCAGGAGTCCGAATTCTCCTACTTGCACTATTGAATCATGCCAACTGTCTAACATCCATAGGGAGAACGATAGTCCTAGTCCTCCCACTAATATTGGTCGCTGTAACTTCACAACTGTGATTCTCCACGGGATGAAAAAGCTTTTACTTCATTCAGTCTAGACTTTTTCTGGATAAAACTAGCTCTTTAAACAACAGTTTGACAGCTTTAGATTTACCATCCTCACCGAATTAATGTTGAGATGGATAGATGTAACCACACCAAAATAGATTCAAGACTATTCTTCTCTTCTTCTAATTCTTCCTCCTGATTCCTGACTCCTAGCCCATGACTTACGTCACGCTGCGCTATCACAGATAACTTTTATGGCTTACGCCACGCTTCGCTATCAGCAAACCCTATTATAGATTTATTGGGGATTCACCATAGATAAAATAATCCCCACCAGAGAACCAAGAATTAGCACCATACCGCTGAGAGAACTAATTGCAAAACCGGGACCGCGTTTTTCAGCAGCTTGATAATATCCCCAAGCATAAGCAATTCTTCCTACTATCCAAGCAGCACCCAGAACAGAACCCCAAATAGGACTAACATAAATAGAAAACAGCCATAAACCAGGAATAAATAAAGCTAGTTGTTCCAAAGTATTTTGTTGTACCCTTAGCACTCTTTCAAAATCAGGATTTCCTGTAGTTTGCGGTACAGGGACTTGATATTTAGCTCTAGCTATACCAACATTAATTGTTACTACAAAATATAGTATAAGTGCGGAAACAGTAACTAAACTAGGATAAGGAGACATAAACTTGAGTAAAATGGGAAAATAACGTAATTTACCAAATATTATAGGTGACAGGTGAGAATTTAATTAATTACTAACCAGCAATGACAGAAACATTAGAACCATTAATTGAATTAAAAGGTATTTCTAAAACTTTTGGTAACAATAAGGTTTTAGATCATGTTGATTTAAAGATATACCGAGGACAAGCACTAGGAATAATTGGCCCTTCAGGAACTGGCAAATCAACGGTTTTAAGGATCATAGCCGGATTATTAAAACCTGATGAGGGAGAAATTTATATTCAAGGAGTACGCAGAGAAGGTTTAATAGAAGATGCTGCTGATCCAGTGGGAATTGGTATGGTATTTCAGCAAGCGGCCCTATTTGACTCCTTGACAGTCGAGGAAAACATTGGATTTCTACTTTATCAACATTCTCGACTCAAGCGATCGCACATTCGGGAATTAGTCAATCAAAAATTAGAATTGGTAGGACTAGCAGATATTAGTCACCTCTACCCATCAGAACTTTCTGGAGGAATGCGAAAAAGAGTCAGTTTTGCTCGTGCTATTATGTCAAATCCTCAACGGCCTACAGATAGTCCCGAGGTTTTATTATACGATGAACCTACAGCCGGATTAGATCCCATTGCCTCAACGGTAATTGAGGACTTAATCCGTGACTTACAAAATACACAAGGAGTCTGTAGTACCTACTCCATTGTCACTCACCAAGAAAGCACTATTCGCCGGACATCCGATCAAATAGTATTTCTTTATCAAGGAAAAGTCCAATGGCAAGGTACAGTAGATGCCTTAGATCATACAGAAAATCCCCTAATTAGACAATTTATGAGTGGAAGTGTCAATGGACCCATTCAAGTAGCTGGTTAATTACCAAATCAAATAAAATTGCTGAGTTTAACACTATCAGTGGAGGAATAAATGCGAGGTCTAATTAGCAGTTTCACGTCTGCACGCATGATGAGAGAAGGTTCTGTAGGATTATTGCTCCTGGTAGGGTTAGGCGCATTTGGAGTAATTTTACTGTGGTTAAATAGAATCTCCCCGGGAGAAGCTTCTTACAAAGCCATTATCGAATTTGCTAACGCTGGGGGAATGCAAAAGGGTTCAGCCGTCCGGTTTCGGGGTGTGAAGGTGGGAACTATCACCAAGGTTCAACCCGGAACAAACGCCATTGATGTGGAAATTCAAATTAACTCCCCTGATTTAATCATTCCCAGTAACTCTCTCATTGAAGCTAATCAAAGTGGATTAATTAGCGAAAATATTATTGAAATTACTCCTAAAGGAGATTTACCAGGAAAGTTATCCGCCAAACCTCTAGATAAAGACTGTAATTCTAGCTTGATTATTTGTAATGGTTCTCGCTTAAAAGGAATAATTGGTATTAGTGTAGATGAACTAATGCGTCAATCAACCATTTTTGCGGCTCAATATAGTAACGAAAAGTTCTATAAAAATGTGAATCGCACCTTAGAAACCTCGGCTAATGCTGCTGCTAATATCGCCGATTTAAGTAAGGATTTACAGGATTTGAGCAAAACCTTCAAAGGACAAGTAAATGTATTTGCTGGAACAGCATCTACATTACAACGCTCCACAACCCAATTAACTGCAACTGCTAATAAAACCGCAGATCAATTAGGGACGACGGCTAAAGATTTCAGCGTCACAGCTAAACAAGCAGGTCGCTTACTGACAAATTTAGACAATCTCATCACGACTAGTCGTTCTTCTTTAGTTGGTACCTTAAATAGTATGACGGAGACAAGCAACCAACTTAGACAAACAGTTACAAGTTTATCACCTGCTATTAATCGCGTAACTCAAGGACAATTATTAACCAATTTAGAAACCCTATCAGCAAATGCAGCCGAAGCTTCTGTAAATTTAAAAGATGCCTCTAAAACTTTAAATGATCCAAAAAACATTGTTTTATTGCAACAAACCTTAGATGCGGCGAGAGCTACATTTGAGAATACCCAAAAAATTACCGCTGATTTAGATGAATTAACAGGCGATCCTAAGTTTCGTCAAAATATGCTGCGATTGGTAAATGGCCTGAGTAAATTAGTTTCTTCTAGCAAAGACATCCAGGAAAAAACTAAAGTAGCTGTAACTCTAGATGCTCTCAAAGCTGATGCTAATCAATCCAAGGTAGTAATTACCGCACCTGTTCCTCAAAAACAAATATTAGTGATAAATCCCCAACCCAAAATAGCAGAGAAGGTGGAAACAACCCCCCAACCAGTTCCAGTATCACCCAATTCATCCCAAGAACAACTCCTCCAGAAACTCCGAGAATATCGAGAGAAGGGAGTAGGTGACAGGTGACAGGGAACAGGTAAAAGGTAATAGGTTACAGGTGACAGGTGACAGGTGACAGGATACAGCTTACAGGTAACAGGTTACAGGTGACAGGTTACAGGTTACAGGTTACAGGTGACAGGTGACAGGTTACAGGTTACAGGTAATAGGGAAAAGAATTTTCTTCTTTCTTTCTCCTGACTCCTGAACTCCTGATCTCCTGAACTCCTGAAC
>NZ_JAQMSE010000029.1:0-12326 GCF_028330045.1 Aphanizomenon sp. CS-733/32 | reverse complement strand
TGGTAATTGTTTCTTGGCCTAAATCTACAGAAAAATTAATAGTATGTTGGTTGTTACTCTCTGCTATTGCTGATTGGAGATGATGGCAAAAATCAACAATATCTGCTGCTTCTAAATGTAATTCTATTTTATCAGCTTCAGTACGGTTGATCATTAAAACGTCATCAAGGATTTGGGTAATATACTTGATGGTGTGTTGGATTGTTTGTAGATGTTCTTGTTTTCTTTCTTCATTGAGGCGATCGCTAAATTTTTGTAAAATCCCTGAAGATGAAGAAATAATAGCTAAAGGTGTGCGAAACTGATGGGATGCCATTGTAATAAACCGGGATTTTAACTGGTTTAATTCCTTTTCTTTTTCTAGTGCTTGTTTTAATTCTATTGTTCGTTCTATAACTCTATGCTCTAAATCCTCTATCAGTTCTGTGAGTTGTTGATTCTTGATTTCTAAAGTTTCACTTAATTCCCGTAAATGCAAATGGGTTTGTACACGAGCCAGCAATTCTTTTTTCTGAAATGGCTTAGTAATATAATCTACTGCGCCTAGATGTAACCCCTTAATCTTATCTACAGTATCAGCTAAGGCTGTCATGAAAATTATCGGAATTGACTCAGTTACAGGGTCGGATTTAAGTCCCTGGCACAGCTTAAATCCATTGATATCAGGCAACAAAATATCCAACAGTATTAAATCAGGAATACTGAAATGAATTTGCTGGACTATATTTGCTCCGTTGGTTGCAGTATGCACATTGTAACCTGCTGCGCTCAGGGTATAATCCAGAACTTCTAAATTGGTCGGATCATCATCAATTACTAAAATTGTGGTACACTTAGGCAATTTTTCCTTATCCCCTAACTCAATCCAGTTAAATTCTGTCGGATATTAACTTATGATTTTTTGATAAAATCAGTATATACTGAGGGAGCAAAATCATAGCGATCGCGGTTAATAAACAATTAAGCCTGTAATACTTCTCCTAGAGATACTTCTAGAGCCACTATGTCCCCGCAGTTAATTTTTTTGTTCATTTACTTTACTTAGTATACACTAAATTTGATATACTACAATTATTTTAATGAAAAGTGTAATTTACTACATTTGCATTAAGTAAACTGAGTTTCCCACTTACCGCAAGGTCTGATGATTCTCCTTTTTACTCCTTCTTATTCTTTCTTATTTCTCCTGACTCCTGATTTTTCACCGCACCCTATTTAAGACTACCAATCAGTTATGAGCTTAATTTTAATTATTGAGGATGAAAATTCGATTCGGTTAAATCTCCAAGAATTTTTAGAACTAGTAGATTTCTCGGTTATTACCGCCGTAAATGGCAAAATCGGCTTACAGTTAGCTAAAAATAGACATCCAGATTTAATTATCTGTGATATTATGATGCCAGAATTAAGTGGATATGAAGTGCTAACAGAACTAAGAGGTGATCCTAACTTAGCTGATATCCCCTTCATTTTTCTCACCGCTAAAGCAGAACGCTATGATTTCCGTCAAAGCATGGGATTAGGTGCGGATGATTATATTACCAAACCTTTTCAGCCTCATGAGATATTAGAAGCAGTCAACTCTCGTTTAAAACGACATTCAATTTCCAATCAAGCATATTTACAAGAGTCCCAAAAATTAGAAATACTCGAACAGGAAATCAAGAAAAATCGGTCTGAACTGCAAGACTGTCAGCAACTAGCGCAAATGCGAGGGAGTCTCCTCGATAAAGTCTCTCAAGACTTACGCAATCCACTTTCTAATATCAACATGGCAATTTGTATGCTCAAACAGGTTGATAACGAAAAAGATAGAGAAAAATATTTATTGATATTACAGGAAGAATGTAAACGAGAAATTGAGATATTAAATGAGATAAGTAGCTTACAGGAATTACTAACAGATGAAAATGCCAAGTTACTGAGAACTTACAAACTATTGGGAAAACTTTAATTAATTTAGGAGTCAGGAGTCAGGAGTTCAGGAGGAAGAAGAAAGAAGAAAGAAGAAAGAAGAAAGAAGAAAGAAGAATTGTTTTCACCAATTACCTATTCCCTATTCCCTGTTCCCTGTTCCCTGTTCCCTATTCCCTATTCCCTATTCCCTGTTCCCTATTCCCTGTTCCCTGTTCCCTGTTCCCTATTCCCTATTCCCTGTTCCTGAAAAAGATTACATTGAATGAAGTTAAAAACAAATAACAAATATGTCCATTGAACTGCAAATAGAACTAGGTCAAGCAGTGGAACAGCGTCGCAACTTTGCGATCATTTCTCATCCTGATGCTGGTAAAACTACCTTAACCGAAAAACTACTATTATACGGGGGTGCTATCCACGAAGCTGGAGCAGTCAAAGCCCGTAGAGACCAGCGAAAAGTAACCTCTGACTGGATGGCAATGGAACAACAACGGGGAATTTCCGTCACTTCAACCGTGTTACAATTTGCCTATCGTAACTGTCAAATTAATTTACTCGACACTCCTGGACACCAAGATTTTAGTGAAGACACCTATAGGACTTTAGCAGCAGCAGATAATGCAGTTATGCTGATTGATGCGGCTAAAGGTTTAGAACCGCAAACCCGGAAATTGTTTGAAGTTTGTAAAATGCGGGGGATTCCCATTTTCACCTTTGTGAATAAACTTGACCGTCCAGGTAGAGAACCCATAGATTTGTTGGATGAAATTGAGAAAGAACTGGGATTACAGACTTATGCAGTGAATTGGCCTATTGGTATGGGCGATCGCTTTAAAGGAGTTTTTGACCGCCAACAACAGCAAGTTCATTTATTTGAACGCAGTTCTCATGGTAGCAAAGAAGCGCGAAATACTATCCTCGATATAGGCGATCGCCAACTGGAAACCTTACTAGAAAAAGAACTTTACCACCAACTACAAGACGAATTAGAACTCTTAGAAGGAGTTTGTCCAGAACTAGATTTAGACCTGGTACACGCCGGCAAAATGACCCCAGTGTTTTTTGGTAGCGCCATGACCAACTTTGGGGTGGAATTATTCCTGAAAAACTTCCTCGACTTTGCCCTCAAACCAGGTACACATAGCAGCAGCGTCGGCGATATTCCCCCTACCTATCCAGAGTTTACCGGATTTATTTTCAAACTCCAAGCCAACATGGACCCCAAACATCGGGATAGAGTGGCTTTCGTCCGGGTTTGCACAGGCAAGTTTGAAAAAGATATGACAGTAAATCATGCTCGAACTGGTAAAGTTGTTCGTCTATCTCGTCCGCAAAAACTATTTGCCCAAGAAAGAGAATCTATTGATGTCGCTTATCCAGGGGACGTGATTGGTTTAAATAATCCGGGTGTTTTCGCAATTGGCGATACTATTTATACAGGACAGAAACTAGAATATGAGGGAATTCCTTATTTCTCACCGGAACTTTTTGCTACTTTAAGAAACCCCAACCCATCGAAATTTAAGCAGTTTCAAAAAGGTGTTTCCGAATTACGAGAAGAAGGGGCTGTACAAATTATGTATTCAACTGATGAAGCCAAGCGTGAGCCAATTTTAGCAGCCGTTGGTCAGTTGCAATTTGAGGTAGTCCAGTTCCGTTTACAAAATGAGTATGGTGTAGAAACCATTCTTGATTTATTACCCTACAGTGTCGCCCGTTGGGTTTCGGGTGGTTGGGAAGCCTTGAAACAGGTGGGACGTTTATTTAATACCACCACTGTTAAAGATAGCATGGGACGACCTGTGTTGTTATTCCGCAATGAATGGAATTGTCAACAATTAGAAGGTGATCATCCAGAGTTGAAATTAAGTGCGATCGCCCCCGTTTTTTCCCATCAACCATCGGTAGAGAGTTAGAGGAAGAGGCAGGAGGCAGGAGGCAGGAGGCAAGAGGCAAGAGGCAAGAGGCAAGAGGCAGGAGGCAAGAGGCAAGAGGCAAGAGGCAGGGGGAATATTTCTTCCCACTGACAACTAACAACTAACAACTGACAACTGACAACTAACAACTGACAACTGACAACTAACAACTAACAACTAACAACTGACAACTGACAACTGACAACTGACAACTAACAACTAACAACTGACAAATTATCAAAGTTTGTATGCCTTCCTATGCTGAATCATGTTTAGAGGCTGGTTTAGCTGCCCTCAAGCAGGGGAATTACTATACAGCGATCGCTAACCTTGAACCACTAGCCAAAAATCAAAGCGAAGAAAAGATTTGTTTACAGGCACGAGTGGGGTTAGTTATGTCCTATGCTCGCACTGGCGAAGTCTCCAAAGCGATCGCCCTGTGCCACAATTTGATTGCCAATAGTAATCCTCAAGTTCAAGAGTGGTCAAAACTTGCTCTTGAACACCTGCACAAACGCAAAAACCAGCAGAAAAAACCCCGCAAACCTAAGACTGGACTTATCTCCGGTTTAACCAATTCCTCACAACAGCCACAAACCGCCTATGTTGGGGGTGATGGTAATAATAATATTCAACCCGTTAGTATTTATTGGCGAAATGCTAGACGCGCTAAAGTTTGGCAACCTCTACGCAAGCCTAATATTATCCCCTCCCGACTGCTTGCCCTCTTCACATTCATGGCACTATTTTGGACGTGCCGAGAAGTGCTGAAATTCGTCCTGGATTCAATTAATCAAATTCTATATCAACTGCCATACTTAGAACCCATTCAGATTTTATATCATGATTCTAGTAACTTGATTCTAGGGTTATTTATAATCTTAATGGTATCGTCCCCTTGGTTACTCGACTGGGCGCTAACGAGATTTTCCGGTCAAGAAGAGTTACCCAAAGAGAAATTAAACTCCTACAGTCGGGAAACACTCAGAGTATTACAAAGGGCTTGTCAACAGAGACGCTGGACTATTCCCCAACTGAGAATTTTACCAATTGCTGCCCCCATGATTATCAGTTATGGCAACCTGCCCCGCACAGCCAGAATAACTGTTAGTCAAGGCTTATTAGAACAATTGGCAGATGATGAAATAGCCGCCATTTATGCTTTATCCTTGGGGCAAATTGGGCGTTGGGACTTTGCAGTGATGTCTCTAGTGCTACTTGTAACCATGCCATTTTATGGCATATATCAGCAAGTGTCAGTTTGGGGAAATCAACATCAGAGTAAAATTTGGCGTTGGCCAGGTACAATTTTAGCCGCCATTAACTACGGAATTTGGTGTCTGTTCACAGGCACAGCCTTACTTAATTCTCGCTTACGACTTTACCATAGCGATCGCCTATCCGCAGAAATTACCGGTAATCCCAATGGACTAATTCGCGCCTTGCTAAAAATATCCATTGGTGTAGCCCATGATATTGGACTAAAAGAACAGACCTGCTGGCAGTTAGAAAGTCTAAATCTGCTTTCGCCCGTCGCATACCAGCACAGCATGGTTTTGGGTAGCACCGCTGGTCATCTACCTTTTGAATCATTCTTAAAATGGGAAAATTTTCATCCCTACCGTCAATGGTTAACAATCAACAGTTGTCATCCAGCCATAGGCGATCGCCTCGAACGTCTTTGTGACATAGCCCGCCATTGGCATTTAGACACCGAACTGTATCAAACAACCCCATCACAACCCATCCTCATCAAACCCCAAACCTTCTGTTTACAAATAGCCCCTTGGTTGGGCATCCCCCTTAGTATTGTCTTCGCTGGTCTGATTTGGTTAGTTTGGCAAACAGCATACACCCTACATTTATTAAACTTAAAATGGATTTATGACGATTGGTCTTTTGTAACAGGTTGTATGTTAATTGGTTTTAGCATTGGCATAGTCATCCGCATCAATGCCTTATTTCCCGACATTACACCTGCAAATGCTCAAAAAGACGAAAACTTCACCAGCCTATTAGCAGATCCGGCAATTTTACCAATTGATAGTGCTAAAATCCGGTTTACTGGTAAACTGTTAGGTCGTCCTGGAATTGGTAATTGTTTAGCACAAGACCTAATTCTACAAACTAGCCAAGGTTTAATGAAATTACATCATATTCCCTGGTTAGGAAGGTCATTCAATCCTCAAGACTTGATTGGCAGACAAATCACTGTCACAGGTTGGTTACGACGTGGGGCAACTCCCTGGATTGATCTCCAAACCCTAGAAACCCAAAGCGGCCAAAAAATTCATAGCCCTCATCCTATTTGGTCTACTGTCATCGCCGTCGTTGCCCAAGTTTGGGGCGCTTATATGATGCTCACAGGTTCTTAGTCATTGGTCAGTTGTCATTGGCAAAATTCTTTCTCCCCCCCGACTTCCCCTGCCCCCTGCCTCTTTTACCTCTTGCGTTAAAAATGTGTTTTATGTTACGATAAAGGAATACTATTGGCTGTTGGCAGAAAAGTTTCTGCCGAACTAGCTACGTGGAAAATACCATGATAATGTTAAGGAATGGTATTTTGTTCTGCGGGCAAGAATTAAGAAGAATGAATTTACTGTGGTGGATAGTTGGCTATTAAATTAACAATTCCTAAAATTAAAGTGATATTAGCCCACGACTGCATAATTGCTTTCGTGACGAATAAGCTTGATCCCAACAAAAAACTGTATTCTATAAGTTGATAGCATGACTCACGCCACGCTACAATATCGGATTGCAGAAATTGGTTTGTGGCAGTTTTAGTCCATAGTATCTATTCAAAAACCAAAGCCAATTTATTGTTTTTGTCTTGCCCTGTTTAATCCCAATTCGGAGGTATGTTCCATGTCCATTCGCCTATATATAGGAAATTTGCCCAAAGAAGAAATAGATCGTCAAGATTTGCAAGCTGTATTTGCAGAAGAAGGCGATGCTGTCACCACCAAACTAATTAAAGACCGGAAAACAGGCAAATGTCGGGGTTTTGGGTTTCTAACAGTCAATAATGACGAACAAGCAGATCAAATTATTGAAAAATATAATGGTCAAATGTTCAAAGATACACCCATCAAGCTGGAAAAAGCTTTACCACGGACTAAAGGAGAGGAAGGTGAAGAACAACCACAACAACAAGTTCCCAAACCAATTATCCAAGGTAGTAGCACCCCTAGTTCTAGCGGTAATAAAGAAGGTAATCGTCGGGAGAGAAGTAAGAAATCTCGGCGTGGTAGCGGTGGTGGTAGTGCGCGTGAAACTGCTACTAGCGTTGATAACGAAGCTTTTCGTCCAGATCCCCGTTGGGCAGCGGATTTAGAAAAGCTAAAACAAATGCTGTCAGCACAAACTACCAACTAAATTGTCTGTTTCGTGAATACGCTTTGAGAGTAATTCTTAAAGCTTATTTTGGATTAGTGCCAGCGGATAAAAATGTCTTTCGTCACCCACGAAAGTCCAAATTTAATCAACAAGTAGTGCAGGTAGCTATATCAGGTTATCTGCACTATTTGTTTTAGGGATTTTTCCAGTTTGACGGTGTGATTACACAAAATTTGTGATTTTTTAGAAAAACTGTATCTAAATTAACAAAAATTCTCACAATGTAGGAATAGTATAAGCTAATACAATTAATTATCTTAATGAAATCAAAGGTTTTGAAAGTGACGGTAATTAAGGTGATGTTTTCGCAATACCTTGTCCATCTTTTGTAGGTCGGGTTAAGCGACAGCGCAACCCGACGCTCATGTTGGGTTCTGTGCCTCAACCCAACCTAAAAATCAGGACTTTTTTTGATTTGGACAAATTATTGTTTCGGTAATTTAACTTTGATGGATTGACTTTAAGGAAAATTATTTTGATTGCTTGAACCTTGTAAATAATCAACCCTAAATATCTGACTTATGATGTGGCGTTGCTACTTCAGATGGGTTTTATCATGGATTAACTAATATATCATGATAGATAATATTTGTTCGTCTATGTCAAAAGATAGGGAACAATGTCTATCGCAGGTATTAAGTATAAATATAGAAAATGGGAAAAATTAACTAATATTTTGGTAATAGTTAAAATATAATAAATATTAATTATTGAAAGTTCCCCACAAAAACACAGATTTCAGTTTAATAAGCGCAAGTTGCAAATTCACTCCCATATTGTTGAAATCAGAAACGGAAAAGATCTATGAAAGCTACCACGAAAAAACACATTGCTTTAATTTCAGTTCATGGTGATCCAGCAATTGAAATAGGCAGAGAAGAGGCAGGAGGACAAAATGTTTATGTCCGCCAAGTGGGTGAAGCCCTGGCACAGCTAGGATGGCAGGTAGATATGTTTAGCCGGAGGGTCAGTGCTGATCAAGAAAGGATAGTGGAACATAATCCTAATTGTCGGACTATTCGGTTAACCGCAGGTCCGGTGGAATTTGTGCCAAGAGATCAGGGTTTTCAATATTTGCCAGATTTCGTCTTTCAGTTACTAGAATTTCAAAAAGAAGCTGGGATTCATTATGATTTAGTGCATACTAATTATTGGTTATCTAGCTGGGTAGGAATGGAACTCAAGAAAAGACAAGGAACTAAACAGGTTCATACTTACCATTCCTTAGGGGTGATCAAATACAACACCATAGAAAATATTCCTCTGGTGGCAAGTCAACGTTTAATAGTCGAAAAACAAGTATTGGAAACAGCGGAAAGAATCGTTGCCACCAGTCCTCAAGAACAGGAACATATGCGATCGCTTGTTTCCCAAAAAGGCAAAATTGATATTATTCCCTGTGGTACAGATATTCAGCAATTTGGTTCGGTGGAAAGACAAGCTGCCAGGGCTACTTTAGGAATTGATCCAGAAGCTAAAGTGGTGTTATATGTAGGTAGATTTGACCCCCGCAAAGGCATAGAAACCTTGATCAGGGCAATGAGGGAATCTAAGTTTTACGAATCCAAACAATTGCAGTTGATTATTGGTGGTGGTTGTACACCGGGGAATAGTGATGAAAGAGAACGCGATCGCCTTGTCGGCATTGTCAACGAGTTAGGGATGGGTGAATGCACGTCCTTTCCTGGTTGTCTAAGTCGGCATATATTACCAGCTTATTTTGCTGCTGCGGATATTTGTGTTGTTCCCAGCCACTATGAACCCTTTGGATTAGTAGCTATCGAGGCCATGGCCTGTGGTACACCTGTAGTCGCTAGTGATGTCGGTGGACTGCAATTTACCGTTGTCAATGAAGAAACTGGTTTATTAGTACCACCACAAAATGTCCCAGCTTTTAACCACGCTATTGATCGGATTCTTGGCAATCCTGTATGGCAACAAGAACTAGGAAAAGCTGCTAAACAGCGTGTTATCAATAAATTTAGCTGGCATGGTGTAGCGAGTCAGTTAGATGAACTATATACCCAACTGTTGGAACAATCTGTTAGAGAACCCGCATTAGCAATTAAATAGGGAACAGGGAAGAGGCAGGGGGCAGAAGGCAGAAGCCAGGGAGAATATTTCTTCCCAATGACAACTGACAACTGACAACTGACTATTCCTGCATAGTTGGTAAGATAGGAAAGCATCAAGTAAACTCTAAACATACTTGCAGTTAGACGGTGAAATGATGGAAGTTCAAGAAATCAAAAAATTCCCGAAGCCCAGGAAACCAGACAGCGAATCCCAAAATTTTCAGCACGTCAAGATCCTTGACTGCAACGAACCAGTATGCAGGGTAATTTGTGAATGTTGGCACTGCAAACAAGGGATATTATCTGAGGTAGACGTATCATCTTCACAGTATTTAGAGGTAGAATGCCCAAGTTGTGGGAAAACTGCCGTAAGGTTGATGGCAGAAAAGGTGATTTCCACTACACCTATCCCTTCACCTTGGCAAGGATGATTTCATTAAGTACTCAATACTATTGCCAAAGCCCTGAAACCCTATTGATATCGTCACGATTTTATTGGGTTTCAAACATATTTTGGAAAATTGGCAATAGTATTGGTACTACGACAGAATTAATTACATATTGGTTATTTACCAATCTTTTGCCAATCAAGGATTTCAGACCAGATTTTTGTGTAATTAATTTTGTCCAATTACTTAGAGTGTTCCAAGCAATAAATGATCCAAAACCTGTCATTACCCTACGGGAAGCTTACGCCTACGCAATGACCATTGGGCATTTTTTTGGTTGGAATACTCCTACTAAAGTCTGTCCAGCTATTCCCAATCCTTTGACTACTTCTGCCATGAATTGTCTTCGGTCACTTCCCTTGAGTTTTTTAGCTGTTTTTATATACAGAGATTTTAGGTTCTCCGTGAGTTAAATGATAGATTTTGGACGCATGAGGTAATCTGCACACTTAAATTATCTTCTCTCATTATAGGATCAATCATTCTGTTGAGTTCTCTTAGATTGAAGAGTCAAAATCCAAAATTTCTTTCTCAAATCAGGGAAGATAGAATTACAACCCAAAGTCCAGTTATTTAATGAACCAAGAAAATACTAAAGTCAGATTTATGCAAAACATCACGAAAGTGGGGGGAATTCATGAATTCCCCCTACTCAAGATTGTGCGTAAGTCCTATAAGGAAGAAAGTAATTTGATAGCGAAAAAGGGGTAATTGTTGTGCAACCCCTCGACTTTACCGCTTTAACTGCCGCTTGTGGCGAAATCCGCGCTAATTGGTTGCCTGCACGCATAGAACAGGTATATCAGCGCGATCGCTTTACTATTGCCATTGCCTTACGCACCTTAAATCAACGGGGTTGGTTAGATATTTCCTGGCATCCCCAAGCCGCCCATATTTGTATTAGTGAACCACCACCACGCGCCCCAGATACTTTTACTTTTAGTCAACAGTTAAGACATCAGTTAGGTGGGTTGGCTTTAGTGGGAATTGAGGCTATTTCCCCTTGGGAACGAGTTATTGATTTACAATTCGCCCGTCGTCCGGGAGAAACTGCCCTTTATCACGTTTATGCGGAAGTGATGGGCAAATATAGTAATGTGATTTTAACTGATGCAAGTAATGAAATTATCACTGCCGCCCATCAAGTTAGTCAGCAACAATCCAGCGTTCGTCCGATTCAAACTGGACAAAGTTACGAAACACCACCGAAACTGACGGGAAAAGTCCCCAATTTAAGCGAATCTATAGAACGCTGGCAAGAACGGGTAAGTTTAGTCCCCGGAGGTATTAAACGCCAGTTACTCAAAAGTTATAGTGGTTTAAGTTCGGCTTTGCTAGACACGATGCTGTTAGCGGCAGATATCATCCCAGATACGAATACTGACGAACTTACTCCCCAAGATTGGCAAAATTTATTTCAACGTTGGCAAGAATGGTTACAGGCTTTAGATTTAGGTAAATTTCAACCTGCTTGGACAGAAACCGGATATACGGTGATGGGTTGGGGTGGAGTTGCACCAACAAAGAATATTCAAGAGTTAGTTTACCGTTATTATTCTGATCAACTGAATGAACAGTTATTTGGACAACTGCGTCATCAGTTAAGTCAGAAATTGTTGAATATTTTGGGGAAGTTACGCACTAAAGCGAAAACTTTTAGCGATCGCCTGCAACAATCAGATCAGGCTGAAGAATATCGTCAAAAAGCCGACCTATTAATGGCCAACCTGCACCATTGGCAACCAGGAATGCAGGAAATGATTTTACCAGATTTTGAAACCGAACAGCCAATTGCGATCGCTCTTTTGCCCGATAAAAACGCCGTCCAAAATGCCCAAAAGCTTTATAAACAGAACCAAAAACTCAAACGCGCCCGTGCTGCCGTTGAACCCTTACTATTTGCAGTCCAAGCAGAAATTGACTATCTCGAACTTGTAGAAGCGGCAATTTCGCAAATAGACAAATACCAAAATCCAGAAGATTTACAAGCCTTAGAAGAAATCCGGGATGAACTCATTGGGCAAAAATATCTAGAGGATTTAGAATACCGCAGCCGTAGCAGCAACAACACCCCCAGCACTAATTTTCATCGTTACCGCAGTCCCAGTGGCTTTGAAGTCCTTGTTGGTCGCAATAACATCCAAAATGATCAACTGACATTCCGTGTCGCTGGGGACTATGATTTGTGGTTTCACGCCCAAGAAATTCCGGGGAGTCATGTCCTGTTACGCTTAGAACCGGGTACAGTTGCCGAAGAAGCTGATTTACAATTTACAGCCAATCTAGCAGGTTATTTCAGTCGCGCCCGTCAAAGTGACCAAGTACCAGTAGTTTACACCCAACCCAAGCACGTCTACAAACCCAAAGGCACTAAACCAGGACTTGTGGTTTATAAACAAGAAACGATTATTTGGGGAAAACCCCAACTGGTCATTGGTCATTAGTCATTGGTCATTGGGAAAATTCTTTCTCCCCCCCCTACTTCCCCTTGCCTCTTGCCTCTTGCCTCTTGCCTCTTGCCTCTTGCCTCTTACCTCTTGCCTCTTACCTCTTGCCTCTTACCTCTTACC
>NZ_JAQMSE010000028.1:0-11735 GCF_028330045.1 Aphanizomenon sp. CS-733/32 | reverse complement strand
CCTGATCACTAACTAAACAATTGATCATACGAAGGTTGCATGGAGGGACTGAGATCAAAAAGACCATCAAAGCCCAACTCACTGTTCAATACTATCCCGGTTCTGTCAACCTCGGACAACAATAATCGAATCTATTTTTTGTAACTTTTATTTTATCAAGGTTTGCGATCGCCGTTCTCTAAGGGAACACCAAAAAATAAATTACCCAATTTTGGGGCATGGGCATCCTACCCTTCCTTGATTATTAGCGGGCAATCCGTCCCGCACCACAAGAAATTTTTGGGTATTTTTTTAATTGGAAGTCCCTAATGGATGGATAATAGAATAACACAGATTTAATTAGTAGTTCGTTAAGTTCAGAGATTCTGATTCAAATGTCATCTTTATTATCAGTACATTTTGCTTAACTCCTCTAAACAATTGATACCTGCTAAAGAGTTTCATCTCCCCGACTTCTTAAAGAAGTCGGGGATCTTATTTTCTTATTTTATTGATAGAGTCAAGGCTAAAGAGTTTCCCTAGTGACTAATTTGAGATTTCATCAATTAGCGATCGCTTTCAAGTAATGATTACCTTCGTAGCGAACAATTTTTCAACTCTATTGGTTATTAGGTAAGCTGATACCTTGTTCCAATAACAATTGTCGTAATTTAGCTACTTCTAATTCAGCAGAGTCAGCCCGTTGCTTTTCTTGTTCAGCCCGTTGCTTTTCTTGTTCAGCCCGTTGCTTTTCTTGTTCTGCTTGTTCTTCTGGTGTAGACAACCAATTATTATCTCTATCATACCAACGTAACCACTGTCTAGTTACTCCTTGATATTCTCCCTCCCATAACCCTAAACCCAATTCAGCTTCTTCTAGCCATACCCCTAATCCATTAATAGAGAGAGGTTGATAACGGTTCGTTACTAAACCATAACAGTGAAACTCGTCAGTATAACGGTTATAGACAAAATAATAGGGGATTCTGAGAATTTGTTCATATACTGTCCATTTATTAGGTGGTTGATTAACTTCCCGTAAATTTCTATTTCTCCCTAAGTCTTCGTTTTCTGTTCCTGGAGATATTAATTCTACTGCTACAAAGGGATATGTTCCCTCATACCAAGTAACATAGCTTAATCTTAGTTCTGTTTGTTCATAAAAACGGGATACCCCCAAAACCGCAAACCAATCTGGTCTCTTATACCATTGTGTATGCTTGCTGTCATAGTATAAGTTCAAGTCACTACCTGTAAATACATTGTCTTCTGCATAAGAAGGCGGGCGAAAGGTACTACGCAATAGTTGCGGTTGTAACAGGTGAAATTCGTCTGGCAAACCTGGCTCCTCTGGATCTTCACTAGGTAAATCATACATCGTTGGCAGTGTTTGTTGAGGAGGTAATGGCTCATAGCTAGGTTTGCTATACACATCACTTTGATACATTGTTAATCATCTCCTGTATTTAATAGCCGTTGCCAAGATTCCACTATAGATTGATTACCACTGAACATAACCATGAAATCCAATACTTGTCGGTTAAGGAAATGTAGGTTGGGTTGAGCGATAGCGAAACCCAACAAAGTCCTTGGGTCAAGGGAACTCCTAACTGGGAACAGGAAGAGAGTTTTGAGTGATTTTACTTTTCTTCACATACCTTTTAAATCTTTCTGTTCACCTATTTAAAAGGAGATATGCTTTAGTAAAAGCGATCGCCCAGACCATTTCTGTCCGTGTATCCGTCCTCGATTCAACTTTTAGTTCTGTAGTTGACAATTTTGTCAGTAAATGTGAGGTTTATTGATGAAATCAACGGATGACTTAACAGTTTAGCAATCTTCTTTTAACTCTGGCAGCCAATCTTCATTCAAAACTTGCTCTATATTGGCAATAGGAGATGGGGGAAATAGATTTGCATTTAAACCCGTCCTCACGCTCGTAATCTGGCAAGCATCATCATAAATTTCTTGGGCAACTTCTTGAAAATAAGGCTTTAGGCTCGGACTCCGGTTTAAAAGTCGCTTGAGTTGTTTCCGTTGTTCTAGAATGGTGGCTCGCCATCCCCTTTGATTGTAATCACGCTCTTGCGACCAATAAGTCAATTTAAGCAAATGTTCATAAAGAACTAATAAACGACTTTCTAGCTGATTTTTTTGCTCGTTGCCCAAATCCTGTAACTCCTCCACTAAATAATCCCAATCAATGGCTGTGATCGCCCCTCTCTGGATATTCTCAATAGTAGTTTGTACCCATTGATAAAAATCAAGATCGTGAACTTGGGTCGCTATTTGCGCGGTATCGAGCATTTGAGCTTCTTGCTCTTGGGCAGTTATAGCGGACATGGGTTGAGTCTCCTTATATTGGACTACTTTATCAGCATTCTAGCAATTTCTAGATTGGAAATAGCTGTGCAAAGGCGATCGCCCTTGGTTTATGCACCTGCTGGGAATGTGTTGGGTATCTGAAATTTTGTTTTCCTGCGCCATTACGGACAATAATTCCTATTCTATATGACTATTTTGAGATTTGTCTAAGAGGTTGTTGGAAAAGCATTAGATGAAATCAGTAATTTCCAAAAACCTAACCCCCTTCCCTGGCAGGGAAGGGGGGTTTCAAAGCCTCTCCCCGCGTCGGGGAGAGGTTTGGAGAGGCTTTTTCAAAATCATCTGTCGTGTTACACAAGAATTCAGGATTTAATATTTCTTGTATATCATAGGGTAAGGTGAAAATTCGCCAAGTGGGAATAAAGTTATACCAAGCCATTAATTTTATACAGGTTTGCGATCGCCGTTCTCTAATGGATGGATAATAGAATAACACAGAGTTGATTAGTAGTTCGTTAAGTTCAGAGATTCTGATTCAAATGTCATCTTTATTGTCAATATATTTTGCTTATGGAAAAAATCTGCCACATCTATAAAATCGTCACAATCAAATAAATCAAATAAATCATAGGACTTACGCACAAGTCACGGAATAATGAACCACAAAGGAACGAAGAGAAAGAAGAAAAGAGGGTTTGAGAGATATTTTGCGTAAGTCCTGAAATCATAGTCTAATTTGTCAAAGATTGATTGATTTGAATTAATAAATCTTCCATTGAAATAGAACGAGGTAGTATTTGTGTAGCAATTCCTCGAACCGCAGTTTCCACAGAAGATGTATATTTTGGTTTCCGAGATTTTGCCGCATTTCCATAATTAGGTTCATTTAATTTTTGGTCAAGTATCAAAATTGGTGGCAAATCCAACTGTAAATTCCCCAATGATTCAATAGCTTTTTGGACTTCCTTATTAATTGCCGTTTCCTGCCAGCAAATTAACAGTAAATCAACACTTTTATTGCTAATTTGTTGGACAACTTCCGACCAACAACTGGCAATAGAAGCTCTAAAACCAGCAGTTTGTAAGTATTGAATTAAAGCTTGAAACCACTCATATCCCCGATTAATTTGCTCATCTTCAAAATTGAGAAAATAATTTTTGACTGACTGATCATCCTTAATTGGTTTGCGTTTTGATTTGGGTAAATCACTCAACATATTTATATCTACCACTAAAATATTGATTGGGCAACAAATACCAGCAGCAATTTGTAATACAGATGACAAAGCACCTTGTTGATAATTTTGATTATTATCTTCCTGAGTCAAAGGACTTAAACAAGGAAATACAGACAATCCTGGTATTTGAGAAGCAGCTAAAGTAGTCGCAACATCACAAGTTACCAATGGTAATGTCGCCAACCTTTGGTGTTTATTTAATTGTTGTAGATAAGTGCGAGCAGTAGAAATTCCCATATCTAGCAAAATTACATCAAACTGCCAAACTCGCGCTAACAAATCTGCTTGATCTAGATCATCTACTTCAATCACCCGATGTTCTCGCAGAGAAGGATAGAGATTAATTACCTCTAATTCTGGATGTACTAACCTCAGAATTCGCAAAGGAACATTTTGAGAATTGATCCTATTATTTTCCAGTACTGAATGCTGAAATTCGCTCGTTATTGATATTTTTTCTAACAATAATGCCAATGGTTGATGTTTAATTGGTAAACTTAAAAAACCATCAGCTTGTTTAGTAAATGCTTGTTCTTTTTCTGCCGCTGTGGCTGTGACAATCACATGAATATGACGAGTTAAAACATCAGATTTCAGTAAGGTCATCACATCCCAACCAGAAAGTAAAGGCAGTAAAGGATTTAAAAATATCGCCTTTGGTTGTAAGCGACGAGCCTTTTCTAGTGCCTCTGTTCCTGATCTAGCAATAACAACACGATAACCTAAACCTTTGAGTTGTTCGGTTAATTCCTCAATATATTGAGCTACTGCTTCGACTACTAAAACCAATCTTTGGGAAGAACTATTGAGGTTTTGAGGGGAAGAATTAATGACACTGCTTACTTCTATCTTAGGAACTATATCTTCAGACTCATTACAACTAGCTTTTGGTGGACTGGGAGGTAAAAGTAGAGTAAATTGACTGCCTTTACCTTCACGAGATAAGAAACTGACATCTCCACCATGCAAACGGGCTAAAGCTCTAGTTAATACTAATCCTAAACCCGTTCCTTCAAACTGACGGGTGAGAGGATTTTCTAATTGCTGGAATTTTTGAAAGATTAAATGTTGTTGTTGTTCAGGAATACCAATCCCTGTATCCCAAACAGTAAAGGCAATCCAACCTTCCCAGCGGCTTACCCGTAAGCCAATTTCCCCAGATATTTCTGTGAATTTAAAGGCATTGGAAAGTAAATGGACTAACATCTGTCGCAAGCGTAATTCATCTGCCACCATTTCTTCTAAACCTGGTTCAATTGCTAGGCTAAATTGGTGATTAGATAAAGTTTGATTGTCTAGGGGGGATACTGGTTTAGCTTTGTTAGTTTGATGATGAATGTTTTTAACATCTGAAAAAGCCCTTTCACATACTACTTGAATTTGGACTGGAGTCAGGGTGAGTTCCATCTGTCCCGTTTCCATTCGCGTTAAATCTAAAATATCATTCACCACACTCATCAAATGTCTGCCACTTTGATGAATTAATCCAGCATAACGGGCTTGACGCTCATTTAGTTGTCCCAACTGTTGATCTACCAAAAGGCGAGATAGTCCCAAAACAGCCGTTAGTGGTGTTTTTAATTCATGACTAATGCAAGCTAAAAATTCATCTTTTAAGCGATTGAGTTGAATCAAATCAGCATTTTTTGCTGCTAATTCTTTACAAAGTTGCTGTTGTTCAGTTACATCTGTGGCTAATATTAACCATAGTTCTTCTGAATTTTCTGGTAATTCTGACTTGGAAACCCAAATTTTTAACTCGTTACTGTCTAAAGCAATTTTGGCAAACTGCCAAACCCGCTCCTGACCAGTTTTAATTTCAACCACACAAGTACAAATACCCAATTGCGTATCTAAAACGCAGTGGTTAGAACCGTTATTTACAGGTAGAGGTGATTCTTGTAAAAAAGGGAAAGCTGATGGTGAGGTTCTCTGTCTGTGCCTCGTGGAAGTATCGGGTTTGTGATTTTCCTGAGGATTGGCATAAATATATTTGGGAGTAAGTATAGTCTCTACCTGTTTTCTAATGCCTTCAGGATCTTTTAATGCTCCTAGTTGTTGCCACCAAGCGATATTTTGCGTAACTACTTCGCCTTGACTAGTTTGTAGCATAATTGGCCAGGGTAATTTAGCCAATAAGTGGACGATGGATTTGTGTATTTTTGGCTGGTGTTTATTGGCTGTATGCTCGATGTTTTTTTGGTGTTGAGAAGTTTTGGTGTTTGTCGCATACTTGTGACTTTCTTCTTCTTTGGTTAAGCTCAGGAAAATTTTCTTTTGAGCTAACAATGTTAATAGGCGTAAAGTATTGAGGATTCCCAAATATTTACCATCTGAATCAATTAGCGCCCAATCTAAGTTACTTTGTTGTTGGGTTTCTTGATGCTTGATAACCAAACTGAAGTCTTCGAGATTTGTTGCTGCTGATATGGTCTGTATTGGTTCTATGAGGGATTTATCCACCTGTGAGAGTGGTTGTTGTAAATTTAAGATTTTGTTATCAGCCTCCGCTGCTAAGAATTGTGGCAGTAGTCGAGCAGAATACAATACACCAATTAGACGTTGTTGAGAATTGACTATTACCAAGCGATCGCACTGTTCCTCGACGAAAATAGCCAACGCTGCTGCTAGAGTATTTGTTTCCCAGCACATTGGCACAGTTGCTATAAATTCATAAAGTGGGTACTGTAGCATTAAAATAAGTCCTCGGTGGTCTTTCTTCTGGTGATCAACTTCGGTATCACCATCAGCACTTGGTTTAGATGGTCTTCAAGCCTGAAGCAATATCCTCCAAGAATATTTAGAATGGCTACGCCACGCTATCAGCGATTCTGGTTACAATTGACAGACCTCTTCAAACTAGCCATTTTAGCTATGACTTTCGGTAACACTCCGCCATAGACATCCATTGTCTCGCCGCCAATTACCAATATTTTTTACCTTTCTGGTGCAAGATATAAGTTTATCTCCTCAGCAAGCCACTATCTTCAGCAACTTGCTACTGGTATTGAAAGTCGTCATTTTTTATAGTGACAACTACAACAATAATTATGGCTCTAAAGATTCGCTTTAGAACCTTGAGGAATTATAATGATTTAAAATGCGACAATTCTTTAAGTTCGTTTAAGTATCTTATCAATAAGTGAAATAATGTCATCTACCTGCCCCTAGATATGCTATCACCCACTATCCATCAGTTATAACTTTCCCTGAGTCGAATGGGTCATCAAAGAATTTGCCGGTTATCCTACTTAGTGTAGGTAAGTACCATTAATTATAGACCCACATATCTCACGCTCAAAAATTCATGATCTATAAACAGTAGATGTTATTACCTATATTGCTTTTACAAACAAATATAAAACAAATTCTCGATAGAACATTGGGAGCAAAGGAGTACAAAAGTTTAGTTTTGCAAATTGGGAATTTTATTGAGGGGGTAATAAGTCAATGGTACTGGCAGCCGATACCTTGTCAGATATGCTATTTCTCCCATTGTCAGCCACAGAACCCTCTGCCAAAATTAGATATTCAAGATAATCATATTTTGGCTTTTGGCAAACAGAAAAAGAACCAAATTTTTCAGGATATGACTGCTAACGAAAAACAGGAACTGTTAGCAGAACTCAAAGCAGATTACCGTCAAATTATTATAAATTATTTTATCAGTGACAAAACATCACAAGAAAAACTTGATAAATTTACTAATGCCTTATTTTACACCTGTATTCCCATACCACAAATTATAGAAATGCACATGGAAATCATTGATGAATTTGCCAAGCAATTAAGAATAGAAGGCAGAAGTGATGAAACACTGCTCGATTATCGTTTAACCTTAATAGATATTTTGGCACATCTTTGTGAAGTTTATCGCTGTTCTGTTGCTAAAATCAGTTGAATGCCACAAAGTAGAATGTTTATTGACATTCATGGTAAATTTATACCTGAATGTATATGTAATCCTACGTCTTTGCTCTTTTACCTCTATATTTCTAGGAGTTGATATTGTATGAATGAAGCTAAAAAAACCTATGTTCTCAAACTCTATGTAGCAGGAAATACCCCTAATTCAATGAGGGCCTTGAAAACACTCAAAAATATTTTAGATGAAGAATTTCAAGGAGTTTATGCATTAAAAGTAATTGATGTCCTGAAAAACCCCCATTTAGCCGAAGAAGATAAAATACTCGCTACACCAACACTATCAAAAATTTTGCCCCCTCCCGTGCGGAAAATCATTGGTGATTTAACAGATAGAGAAAGAGTATTAATTGGGTTGGATCTGCTTTATGAAGAATTGAATGAAGAATACGGAAAAGAATAATACAAAATGTGGGCTTTAGAAAACAACAAGTAATAATTCCGAGTAAACTCGTGGCTTTAGCCACTTTTTGATGAAAGTCCGGGAATTTATCTACCTGCAATTTGGTATATTTATTTAGTTATTAAAAATAATTAAAAACTTTCTTGATTTTAAAAACCTGGGTTGAATATCCATATTAGATAAACCATGAATAAAAAAGAGCAACCTGAACAAAAAAAAATACCTATTGGTGTCGAAAAAATTCGCACGATGATCGAAGGCTTTGACGATATCAGTCATGGCGGTTTACCTGTTGGTCGAACTACCTTAGTTAGTGGAACTTCAGGAACTGGCAAAACTTTATTATCACTGCAATTCCTTTATAATGGCATCACCTACTTCGACGAACCAGGAGTATTTGTTACCTTTGAAGAATCACCCAGTGACATTATTAAAAATGCCCATATTTTTGATTGGAATTTACAACATTTGATTGATGAAGGTAAATTATTTATTCTCGACGCATCTCCTGACCCAGAAGGTCAAGACATAGTAGGTAATTTTGATTTATCTGCCCTGATTGAACGTTTACAATATGCCATTCGTAAATACAAAGCTAAACGGGTTTCCATTGATTCCATGACCGCCATATTTCAACAATATGAAGCTATCGGAGTCGTGCGGCGGGAAATTTTTCGGTTAGTAGCACGGCTAAAACTACTGAATGTGACTACCATCATTACGACTGAACGGGGTGAAGAATATGGGCCAGTAGCATCCTTTGGAGTCGAAGAATTTGTTTCCGATAATGTAGTAATTTCTCGTAACGTTTTAGAAGGAGAACGCCGCCGCCGAACTATAGAAATTCTCAAATTACGGGGAACAACCCACATGAAGGGTGAATATCCCTTCACAATTACCAATGAAGGGATTAATATATTTCCCTTGGGAGCAATGCGTTTAACACAACGATCTTCTAATGTGCGTGTATCTTCGGGAGTAAAAGTTCTTGATGAAATGTGTGGTGGTGGTTTCTTTAAAGATTCGATTATTTTAGCCACAGGAGCTACAGGGACTGGGAAAACTTTATTAGTTAGTAAGTTTATTCAAGATGGCTGCATTAATGGTGAACGAGCAATATTATTTGCCTATGAAGAATCTCGCGCCCAACTTTCCCGCAATGCCCATTCTTGGGGCATAGATTTTGAAGAATTAGAACATCAAGGGCTACTGAAAATTATTTGTACCTATCCTGAATCAACTGGTTTAGAAGATCACTTACAAATTATTAAATCAGAGATATCCCATTTCAAACCTGCTCGCATTGCCATTGATTCACTTTCGGCAATGGCTAGAGGTGTTAGTAATAATGCTTTTCGTCAGTTTGTAATTGGTGTCACAGGTTATGCTAAACAAGAAGAAATTACTGGTTTTTTTACCAATACCACAGACCAATTTCTGGGTTCTAATTCCATTACTGACTCCCATATTTCCACGATTACAGATACAATTTTGATGTTACAATATGTAGAGATTCGGGGAGAAATGTCGCGGGCAATTAACGTATTTAAAATGCGCGGCTCATGGCACGATAAGGGCATTCGTGAATATAATATTACGGCAGATGGTCCTGATATTAAAGATTCATTCCGTAATTATGAGCGGATTATTAGTGGTGCGCCTACCCGCGTTAGTATAGACGAAAAGGCAGAACTGTCTCGGATTGTCAAACGTTTTGAAGACAAACCGAGTTCTGATCTCTAACATGATTTATAGTGCGATATTCCTGCCTAAATCTCTAGATCGTGCTATATTTTGTGTTGAAGACAAGTATTCTGCCGCTAAATTAATATTTTTTGTGTGAGGGGATGCGGTGAAAGGACAGCAATTATTCCATTGTTTCTTACCTGGTGTAACAGTAGCAGTATTAACAACTCAGCCCGCTTGGGCTAATGTTATTAAAGTGAATGAGTCACAGCTAAAGTCTGCTCCTAGTGTGTTGGTTTTTACTAATAGTAGAAATTTATTCCCAGACAATAGCCTACTATCTAAAAGTAAAGTTAATAGTAACCCAGGATTATTACCTGTTAGTTATTTTAGTCAAGGCAGTATCAAGCTTGTTGGTAACTCCAGTCTACCCATAATCATGGCTGACAATTATCTCAGCACTGAAGGAGGAAAAAATTCTCCCAAATATGACAGTAGATTTGTCAGTTTTTCTGATTTATCAAATTCAAATAATAATTTACTGTTTGCGAGTAATTCTCAGTTAGGTAGTTTAAGTAACTCTGATCAGCAAGTGATCAATGGTGATGTTGAGGTATCAAAGTTACTAGAGTCTGGTAATTGTCCACAATCACAGCCCAAGAGTCAAGCAGCTTTACTACTTACTGCTAACACCTGCTTAACTCAAAATAATAGTTTGATAGCACAAACAACTGTTCCGACTACGACAGAAACCAGTACACCTCCGACCGCAGAAAATGTCAATTCTGCACCTAGTCAACCTGTAGATTTTCCTAATGTTCCTAAGGAGTTAAATCCTAGTCCTAATCCGCTGTTATATCCGACGCAAGCAGAGGAAGTGAAGGTGCAGGAAACTCAGCCACTTAGTTTGTCACAGGTGCTAGAACTGGCTAAACGGAATAATAATGATTTACAGGTGTCTGTATTGCAACTGGAACGGAGTAAATCGGTTCTGCGTGAAGCTCAAGCGGCTTTAATGCCCAGTGTAGATTTGAGTGGTGATGTGACAAATAGTCGTAGTGTTGGTGACACACTAGCTGTTAAAAGACAACGGAATAATGGATTAACCGTAGATGATGCTTCCTCAAATACGACGTTTAGCGGTACTGCACAGATAAGGTATGATCTTTACACTTCTGGTAGACGTAATGCAGCGATTAAAGAGGCACAAGAACGTATCCGGGTGCAAGAGTTGGATGTGGAAAGGCAATCTGAAGAAATTCGCTTGAATGTGGCTAAGGCATATTATGATTTGCAACAAGCTGATGAAAATGTGAGAATTTCTCAGTCAGCGGTTACAAATGCTCAGGCGAGTTTGAAGGATGCAGTAGCTTTAGAACGGGCGGGTGTGGGGACTCGTTTCGATGTGTTGCGATCGCAGGTAAATTTAGCCAACTCCCAACAGGACTTAACTAGTGCCTTTTCTCAACAACAAATTGCCCGCCGTAAGTTAGCACCACTGTTGAATTTACCCCAATCAGTGAGTATTACCGCTGCCGATCCTGTAAAATTGGCAGGTTTATGGCAACATCCACTAGAACAAAGTATCGTTTTAGCTTATCAAAACCGCCCGGAACTACAACAGAACTTAGCACAGCGCAATATTAGCGAGGCTCAAAGAAAACAAGCATTAGCAGCTTTGGGTCCCCAAGTGAGCTTAGTGGGTAGATATAACTTGTTAGATCAGTTTGATGATGGCACAAGCGTGAGTGATGGTTATTCTTTGGGAGTACAAGCCACCTTCAGTTTATATGATGGCGGGGCAGCAAAAGCCAGAGCAGCCCAATCCAAGACCAATATTGCGATCGCTGAAACTCAATTTTCCGAACAGCGCAACCAAATCCGCTTCCAAGTAGAACAAGCATACTCTACCCAGGCTTCAAACTTAGAAAATGTGCAAACCTCTAATGTAGCTTTAGAACAAGCTAAAGAGTCTTTGCGGTTAGCGCGGTTAAGATTCCAAGCAGGTGTCGGGACTCAAACTGATGTAATTAACGCATTAAATGATCTCACCCGTTCTGAAGGTAATCGCGTTAAAGCTATATTAGATTATAACCGAGCTTTAACAGAATTACAAAGATACGTTACCACTAGGGGTTTGAATCAGTTACAGGATTCAGGGGTCAAGTAAGAGGCAGGGG
>NZ_JAQMSE010000027.1:0-9654 GCF_028330045.1 Aphanizomenon sp. CS-733/32 | reverse complement strand
TTTTTTATAATAACATAAAATCAATATTTTGTTCGTTTCGTCGCTGTAGCCTTCTTTGTTTTCGCTACGCTCAAATACAATTTGGGCTACGCAACTCAACTCACGCGCATTCATCCCACGCTCCTAAGAGTGAGACGTGGAGCTTCTGCTGATTAAGCTAATCTGCTATTGCCCAACAGACATAAGGACGAGAACGGGCTATGGTGAACCCCAGGGAGGGGAAACCCCGCCCCTACTAATTTAAATTGGGTAGATTTTTAGTTATTAATTTTTAATTTCCTGGAGATAAATATCGTGTGTTCAGTTACAGTTATTTTGCCGCAAATTAAGCAACAATAAGGATTCTTGAATTCAATTCTGAGTCAGTGATGCTTTTCTTGATAACTGATATGTAGCCCTTTATATAAATTTTATGTTGCGGTTTTATGAAACCTCGAATTATTGTTTGTGGCTTAGGACGTACTGGATATAAAATCTTTCGCTTACTCAGACAACAGGGGGCTTTGGTAGTAGGTATTCATCGCAAACCTGTTTCTGGTGAACCTGCTGGTAATGTAATTGTTGGTGAGTTACACGCAGCTTCTACTTTACAAGCGGCAGGAATTACAGAAGCACATACTTTAGTAATTGCCACTTCTGATGATGCTTTGAATTTATCAATTATGATGCAAGCACGGGTTCTTAATCCCCAGATTCGGATTATTAATCGGTTTTATAATACGAATTTAGGTGAACGTCTTGATCAAACTTTGTCGAATCATTTAAGTATGAGTGTTGTGGGTTTGGCAGCACCTGTATTTACCTTTGCGGCTTTGGGGAATAAGGCTATTGGTCAAATTAAGTTACTTGAGCAAATTTGGCCAATTCAAGAGGAATATATCCACGAAAATCATCCCTGGAAAGGCAGAAAAATCAGTGATTTATGGGAAGATCCCACAAGGATGCTGATTTATTATGTGGCTGTGGAAGGCAAGCTAAATTTAGTATCTGCGGTGCTTTTGGAACAACAATTAAGAGTAGGCGATCGCTTAATTATTGGTACTCAACCTCGCATTCGTCCCCAACGTAAGTCATTAGTCAGAAAATTAGTTAAAGTTTTTGCCAATATTCGGGAGTTTCAGAAACACGCCCAATCAGTTGTGGGTATGGCAATTGCTTTATTCGTAATTATTTTACTATCCACTTTTACCTATGTTGCTAGTAAACATAGTATCTCTTTTATTGATGCTTTATATTTTGCTGTTGGCATGATTACGGGGGCTGGTGGTAATGATAAGGTTGTCGAAAATGCACCAGACAGCATTAAGTTATTTACTATTGTGATTATGCTAATTGGGGCTGCGGTAATTGGGATTTGGTACGCGATGCTGACGGATTTTATCCTGGGTAGTCGCTTAAAACAATTTTTGGATGCGGCAAGAATTCCTCAACATCATCATTATATTGTTTGTGGTTTAAGTGGTATTGGCATTAGAATTGTTCAACAATTGCACCTGAGTGGCCATGAGGTAGTAGTTATTGAAACAGATGCTAATAATAGATATGTGACTACTGCTAGAGGAATGAGTATTCCCGTTATTCTTGCTGATGCCAGTTTTCGGGCTACTTTAAACGCAAGTAATATTCACACTGCTACCGCAGTTTTAGCTGTTACTAATAATGATGCGACTAATTTGGAAATTGCCCTCAAGGCTAAGTCTTTAGCACCAAAGATTCCTGTAATTGTCAACTATGCTGATCCTGATTTTGCTGGTATAGCACAACAGGTATTTGATTTTGAGGCTGTATTTAGTCCTGCTGAACTCGCTGCTCCTGCTTTTGCTGCGGCTGCTCTCGGTGGTAGGATTATTGGTAATGGGATTATTGCTGATAATTTATGGGTAGCTTTTGCAACTACTATTACACCAATACACCCTTTTTGTGATGAGTGGGTGAAGGATGTGGCTAAGTTTGCGGATTTTGTGCCTTTGTATGTGGAAATCAACCATGAAACTGTACAAGGCTGGGATTTGCTGGAAACAATTCTCGCTCCCGGAGATGTGCTGTATTTAACTATGCCCGCTAATAGGTTAAATCAGTTATGGCGAGAAGAGGGAAAGGGGATCGGGGTTTAGTTGATTTTTATTTGATGATAGTCCTTCCTTATCAATCTCAATCATATCAAATTCTCAGCCGGAAGTCAACACTTAATTGGTAATTGGTGAAAACTATTCTTCCTCCTGACTCGGTGACTCCGAACTCCTGACTCCGAACTCCGATTAGTACAACTGACTACTGACAACTGACTAAAAATGATGGTAAAGAAGGTAGAGGACGATATTTCATGGCTAGGCTAGGCATTAGCTTAGGCTTAACCTGATGATATTAAAAGTTTCTAGGGTTAAACCGGAAAATTGTCAGAAGTTCGCTATGGTATTGCAAAGAAACAGGCTATGTGTTGATAATGCCATGAACAAAACTGTTGAAGTCCATTCCAATGTATCCGCACTCGTTCAACGGGCGCTAGAACTGATCCTGTCGAAATTGGAACCTGCTATTAGCGAACGGGGGCAATTTACAATTGCTTTGTCAGGGGGTAGTACACCAAAACCTTTGTATGAGGCGATAGCTAATCAAAAGTTGCCCTGGGATAAAATTCATGTATTCTGGGGAGATGAGCGTTATGTACCAGCAGATCATCCTGATAGCAATGAACTGATGGCGAGACGTGCATGGTTAGATCAGGTGGAACTTCCCCAGGCGAATATTCATGCTATCCCTACTTTATCTGCTAACCCAGAGGTAGATGCAGCTAAGTATAACCAGCATCTGCAAAAATTTTTTAATTCGGCATCGGGAGAGTTCCCAGCATTGGATGTAGTTTTACTGGGAATGGGTGATGATGCCCATACTGCATCTTTGTTTCCCTACACGGAAGCTCTCAAGGTGAGCGATCGCTTAGTTACTGTTGGTAATAAAGATGATAATCTTCGCATCACTTTTACTTACCCATTTATTAACGCGGCTCGCAGTGTGATTTTTATGGCTGCTGGTGCGAATAAAAGACCAGCTTTAGCCCAAATTTTTGCACCCGTAGCGGATGATTTCGCCTATCCATCGCGGTTAATTCGTCCCCAAGGAGAACTCTACTGGTTGCTAGACGCGGCGGCTGGTTTGGAACTCCAACATTAAGTATGATTTTTGAGATTTGGCTGATTGAGATGATGAGAAATTATCACCAAGGATCAACCTGTTCTCACTGTAAGTAATTTTTAGCATCACTAGCTAAAGTTACTTATGTGCTTGTCAGTAATATTTTTACAACGACCTTCACTAAGGCTTAAATCCATGATCGTCTGCCCTAATTGCAATCATCCCAATCCAGACGGCGCTGTTCAATGTGAAGCTTGCTATACGCCGTTACCAGCTACAGCTAGTTGTCCTAATTGTGGAGCAACAGTACAGTCAGATGCCGCTTTCTGTGGTCAGTGCGGTTACAATCTCCATTTTGGCGCTACTCCCACAGTCGCCTCAACTGGTGCTGTTAATCCTGTACCAGCGCCAGTAGTTGCTCCTGACTTAATGATGCAACTGTTACAGCCTGATGTCTTGCAAGTTGCGCCCCCAGCTAATCCTCCCGTATCTGCACCTGTAACGCCAGAACCAGAAGTTTATATTCCGTCTGTACTTACTTCTGCACCTGCACCTGTGGTCGTAGTTCAGGAACAAGCTGTTTATGTTCCTTCTGTACCTGCACCAGTAGCACCAGAACCAGCAGTTTATATTCCGCCTGTACTGACTCCTCCACCCGCACCAGTAGCGCCAGAACCCGAAGTTTATATTCCGCCTGTACTCACTCCTGAACCTGTGGCTGTTGCAGTACCAGAATCTGAGCCTTATATTCCCCCGGCTTATGTACCCCAGATAGATCCTATATCTATTCCTGAAGTTACCCCAGTCGCACCATCAGGAAAGGTGGCAACCACTCAATTACAACAGGTAGTAGCGCGGTTATTCCATGTTCAAGCGAATCAGGAAATAGAGTTACCACAAAATCTCTCGGTTGTGCATATTGGTAAGCCTAATGATCGTGTTCCCCCAGATATAGATGTTTCCGGGTTCGCAAATTCAGAGATCGTTTCGCGGATTCATGCAGATATTCGGATTGAGGGAGATGCTTGTTATATAGAGGATGCGGGTAGTTCTAATGGTACTTACATTAATAATTTACCTTTATTACCAGGTAACAGACATCGCCTTCGTCCAGGCGATCGCATCAGCTTGGGTAAGGGAGATTTAGTTACTTTCTTGTTTCAACTTTCTTAGGAACAGGTGACAGGTGACAGGTGACAGGTTAGAGGTGACAGTGAAGAGGTAAGAGGAAAGAGAAAAATATTCTCCCCTGCCCCCCCTGCCTCTTCTCCCCCTGCCCCTGCCCCCCCTGCTATGATCACAACAGGTTATTAACTCTTGTTGCTAGTTATCCCATAAACTATATAACTAGCAACTTGGGTAATAACATGATTAATGATACAGAATATATCAGGCAAGCTGAAGCTAATCGCGTAGAAATTCTCAGCGAAGCCCTGCCTTACATTCAACAATTCGCCGGTCGTACCGTTGTGGTTAAATACGGTGGCGCAGCGATGAAGGATAGCTCCCTCAAAGATAAAGTTATTCGTGATGTGGTGTTCTTATCTTGTGTGGGCTTACGACCGATTTTAGTGCATGGTGGTGGACCAGAAATTAATAGTTGGTTAGGTAAATTAGGAATTGAAGCGCAGTTTAAAAATGGTTTGCGCGTAACTGATGCACCAACAATGGATGTAGTGGAAATGGTGTTGGTTGGGCGGGTGAATAAGGAAATTGTGGCTTTGATTAATCAAGCTGGGGGAATGGCTGTAGGGCTTTGTGGTAAGGATGGTAACTTAATTAAGGCTCGTCCTCAAGGTGATGAAGGGATTGGTTTTGTGGGGGAAGTGAGTAATGTCAATATCAAGATATTAGAAACACTTGCGAGTAATGGCTATATTCCGGTGGTTTCCAGCGTGGCGGCGGATGAAACTGGACAGGCTTATAATATTAATGCGGATACGGTAGCGGGGGAAATAGCCGCTGCTTTGGGGGCGGAAAAGTTAATTTTGCTGACTGATACGAGAGGAATTTTAAGAGATTATAAAGACCCTTCTACCTTAGTTCCCAAAGTGGATATTCGGGAGGCGCGACAATTAATTGCTGATGGTATAGTTAGTGGGGGGATGATTCCGAAAGTGAATTGTTGTGTGCGATCGCTTGCCCAAGGAGTTAAAGCTTCACATATAATTGATGGACGCATTCCTCATGCCTTATTGTTAGAAGTATTTACAGATGTGGGAATTGGAACAATGATTCTGGGTTCTCATCAGTCGAAACAATAATCGGAATGGGGGACAAGTTACAGCAAAATTAATTCAGCCAGGGAATCAATTCCCTGTCTAATAGCTCAAGTCATCTAAAGATGACTAAATATAGCTCAAAAATTTTAAAATCGTTTAGTAAACTGCTAAACTCCTACAGAAATCATCAGTAAGACTTCATTTATCTACAATCTGCTGTAAGTTAAAATTCAAGCTATTTAAGAACAATTAACAACTGACAAATGACCAATGACCAATGACTACAGAAAATTTAGAACTCGCTAAATCGTATTTCCAAATTGGGACAACTGCTTTTGAAAATGGTCAATATCGGGAAGCTGTAGAAAATTTAGAAAAAGCCAGTACCCTATTAGGAAAAAATACCCAGTTTGCTGGTGAAATAGAAATCTGGTTGGTGAATGCTTATGAAGCTGCGGGACGTTCCGAAGAAGCGATCGCTCTTTGTCAACAACTCAGCCGTCATCCCCATTATGAAATTCGTCAGCAAGCAAAACGCCTAGTTTATATTTTAAAAGCACCCAAACTGAACAGACCAAAAGAATGGATGACAGAAATTCCTGATTTTGGTATAGTTTCTGATAACAAATCTAAAATAATTGTCACTTCCCAACCGCAAAAATCTACATCTAAACCAAAACCTGTAGAACGGGAATACATTGACTTGAGTACGGTCAATACTAAAGACAATAATTTCGTTTGGGTAGGTTTAATTTCTGTTGGTTTGATAATTTTCTATTTAGTTTGGTTAAGTTTTTAGCAAATAAGGAGAGATTTAGTTATGAATGTATTCTCTGTCATTAAGATGATATCAAATTTCAGAAAATCTGTGTTTTTTTCTATTAGCAAAATCAGAAAAATTACTAAAATCAAACCAATTGTCTTGATGGTGATACTTTCTTCATTACTATTATCTGGTTGTGTCAAGTATGATTTAGGAGTGAACTTTAACAGCACAAATAATGGTGAATTAATACAGCATATTCAGTTATCGGAAAAAATCACTCTTTTTGGCAGTAATTATCTCTCCGAATGGTTAAAAAATTTAGAAAATCGAGCGCGAACATTAGCAGGTTCAATAGAGAGAGTTTCAGCATCAGAAATTATTGTTAAAATTCCCTTTACCAGTGCGCAGGAATTACAAGAAAAATTTACTAGTTTTTTCAATACTCGCACTGCTGAAGATAGTGATGGTTCGGAACTGGCAAATCTTAGCTCAACTTTAGTTGCAGAAGATAGGAATTTTTTCCTATTTTCTAGAAATCATTTAGTTTATGATTTAGACTTGCATTCTTTAGCTATGCTGACGACAAAAGGTGATAGTTCTCTTGTCAATTTAGACTTTAGCTTACAGACACCTTGGGGAATGGAGAATATTCAAGATGATGAAAATTCTATCCAACCAGAAAAGCATGGTAATCAACTAGTATGGAGACTTAAAGTAGGGGATATGAATCATGTAGAAGTAGTGTTTTGGTTGCCGAACTTTCTGGGAATTGGGACTTTGTTGATTATCGGTTTTGTGTGGTTGGGATTATATCTGAGATATAGGTTATTACCAAGTCCGAGTATTCAGTTAACGGTGAAAGAGTTGTAAAATATTGGAATCACCTGAGTTCGACATAAGATAATTTTTGGAAAACTGCCTCAAATATGAGTCTCAAACCCTTATGATCTCGTTGAAAAAATCATAACTCCTAACTCCTAACTCCTAACACCGAACTCAGGTGAACTCAGGTGGAATCAGGATGTAATTACTTCCTGAAAATGGAAAATGTTGGGTTTTATCAACCCAGTTTCCAGAATTTAGTAGAATCAAAAGAGCGATCGCACTATTGCAAATCAAGGAAAAATTTTATAGATTTCGCTACGATGTGCAACTCTTTGACATAAAATAGTTTGAGTTTCTTGATTAAGAGTTAAACCAATTCTATAATCTCCTATTCTAATTTTATATTTATCTTTGTAACCTTTCATTTTTCCAAGATAGCCTAACTCAAAAGGATTTTCTATTTCTAATTCAGTAAAAGCAATTGCTTCTATCCGAGATTGAATCTCTTTAGGTAAGGATGCTAATTCTTTTAAAAATTTCTTTGTATATTCAACTTTCCACATTGTTATTTTTAAGTAATTCTAAATATTTTAAAGCTTCATTTTTAGATAAAATTTCATCAGTTTCTACTTCTTCCATCAGTTTTGCTAATCCATAATTTTCTAAAATTTCCTCTATTTGTTCAAACTCACTAATAGGAATTTGTACAGCAATTGGTTTTTGATTTTGATCTAAAACATAATTCTTATTGATTTGTAGCATTAATTTAACTCCTAAATCATTAGGTAGATTATAGCATATTGTCTTTCCTGTTCCCTGATCACACAAGTAAATTCACAGAATCAAACCGGATTCCTATATAATGATTTATAGTTTATTGATCTCGTTTATTAATTGACTTGAGTACGTTCAAGAGTATTCAGTTAACATTTTAAACCCTCTCGCAGACAAGATTTACCCGACTGTGGCGGACGAAATAAGACAACTTTCACCATTTCAGCCATTTTGATTTCCTCTCTCTAGGCTTCAATCAATCAAATCTCCCAGGTTATATGCTGGGTTGTGTGTGATGCAAATCACATACTTACTTAGTTTCGGATCAAAACAACCAATTGCTCCGTAAATATGTGCTAACTTATGTGCCAACACAAAAGCCACAGGAATAGAAATCGGTCCATTAATCCTCAATAATTGACCTCCTGCTAACTTCCCCGACCGTGCCATTTCCTCCAACTGTGTAGCAGCATCTTTGACAATTTGGTCATTTTGAGCAATACTGTAGCCAAAACCCACCTGCAAAATATCGTCTTTTAAATCAATCTTATAAGTAGTCATTACCTTTACTGATTCATTAATAATCACATCATATATGGCATTGGAAGTAGCCTATTCCAGATTAGTCTATGCTGAAATTACAAACTGAAATTAACCCAGGTGGGTTTTGCCGCCCCGCTTACAAGAAAAAAGCCCAAGAAGTCAGGGATCTCGAAAAACATGAGATTATGAGATTATAGTAGACTGTTTTGTCATAAACCTATCATCAAAGGAGTCTGAATAAATGGAACAAAATCGTAAGTCAACAGCAATCATTACAGGCGCTTCTTCAGGAGTTGGTTTGCAAGCAGCGAAAGCTCTCGTAGACAAAGGAAACTGGCACGTTATTATGGCTTGTCGTGATTTAATCAAAGCCGAAAAAGCTGCTCAAAGTGTGGGAATCCCAGCAAATAGCTACACACTCATGCAAATTGATTTAGGCTCTTTAGAAAGCGTTCGACAATTTGTAAATAATTTCCGAGCTACTGGCAGAACCGTAGAAGCTTTGGTTTGCAACGCTGCCATTTATATGCCTTTAATTAAAGAACCTTTATTTTCTCCTGAAGGATATGAATTAACCGTTACCACAAATCACTTGGGACATTTTCTCCTCTGTAATTTGATGTTGGCAGATTTGCAAAAGTCACCTGCAACTGATAAACGATTGGTAATTTTGGGAACTGTTACCCACAACCCAGATGAATTGGGTGGAAAAATTCCTCCTCGTCCAGATTTGGGTAATTTTGAAGGTTTTGCCGCAGGTTTCCAAAATCCCATTTGCATGATTAACGGTAAGGAATTTGAACCGGTTAAAGCTTACAAAGATAGTAAGGTGTGTAATGTTCTGACTATGCGCGAACTACATAACCGTTTTCATGAATCTACTGGCATTACTTTCAGTTCTCTCTATCCGGGTTGTGTGGCAACTACGGCTTTATTCCGCAATCACTATCCTCTGTTCCAGAAGATTTTCCCCCTGTTCCAAAAGTATATCACTGGGGGATTTGTGACTGAAGAATTATCAGGAGAGCGGGTGGCAATGGTGGTTGCTGATTCTGAATACAAACAATCTGGTATTTATTGGAGTTGGGGAAATCGTCAAAAAGAAGGCAGAACATCTTTTGTGCAAAAAGTTTCCCCCCAAGCAAGAGATGATGAAAAAGGTAACCGGATGTGGGATCTTAGCTATCAGTTGGTAGGATTAGGAAAAGAATCTGAAAAGGCAAAATCTCTAATTTAGTCAGTTGTCAGTTGTCAGTTGTCATTGGTAAAACTCTTACCTGTTCCCTGTAACCTGTCACCTGTAACCTGTAACCTGTAACCTGTCACCTGTCACCTGTCACCTGTCACCTGTAACCTGTCACCTGTCACCTGTTCCCTGTCACCTGTCACCTG
>NZ_JAQMSE010000026.1:0-13773 GCF_028330045.1 Aphanizomenon sp. CS-733/32 | reverse complement strand
GTTTCACTTTATCACACCATTTCGCTTTTAATGCTATTTATTCTCATTAAGCATCTTAATTTTTGAATTGACTTTAGTTATTATGTACTACTTTAAGGGCTTTTTTGATCTGTGACAGTTTGGGGTGCGGAATGTGGGATGTAATAGACATACTAAGAGTTAAAATCCCACAATAAAAAAATGTGCTGACTATTGGGTTAATCTTCATTGTTTTCATATTTTTTCTATTGCCTAAAACCAAATTGATGATGAGAGGATGTTTTAAAAGTCTCTCATGATGTATCAACAAATCTTATATCTCCATAAATCGCCCTTATTAAGGGAGACCTTGAAAAATTTAGCCCCATTTTTAAGGAGGCTGGGAGAGCAATAAGTGTCTAACATCATAATTACGAACTTTTCAAACAACCTCTTAAATAAAAATCACAAAAAACAAAAAATTCCTAATTTCTAGGGATTAAAATTCTTAGGTGTTATGACATTGACTGGTACAATAACATTACTTTTAATAATTGGCCCATTCACACCAGTACCATTGCCTTTACCACCTCGCATTTCATGACGTACATTTTGTTGCTGTTCAACTTTTCCCCGACCACCAATATTCACTTGGGTTGCGGTGGAAGAAGTTGTATTCCCGGTACATGGTCCGGTATTTTTCATTTGAACATTAGAACCTTGTTTTGCCTGACTTTGAGAAATATTTAGTTGAACACCAACATGAGACATTACACACTGAGCAGAAGCAGATTCCGTAAACATGGGTGTTAATGTCAAACCCAATAGAGCTGTAATATATCCCAGTGCAAAAAGTTTATCTAGTATATGGGAAGTGGTAAATGGTGCGGGTATTAAATTAGGGGAAAGACAAATAGTAATTATTCCCTGTGAAATAAGTGAATTTGAGGAGTTTTCTGTTCCCCAAGAATGGGTAGATATTCCAGAATGGGTAGGAGACTATTATCTAGCTATTCAAGTAAATTTAGAACCAGAGGAAGATGAATGTTGGATAGAAGTATGTGGTTTCACAACCCATAGTTATTTAAAAAACCTGGGTAAGTATAATTTCTATGATAGAACCTATGCAATTACAGTAGATAATTTAATCCAAGACATCACAGTCATGGAAATCACATTACCACTAAAGATGAAAGCAGAAATTCCCGAATTACCACATCTATCAGCAGTAAAAGCTGAAGAATTGTTACAAATGTTCGCTAATTCATCCATCTATTCGCCTAGACTGCACGTTAATGATATAACATTTGAGGAGTGGGCTGCATTATTAGTTAATGACTCTTGGAGGCAAAAATTGTACGAGCAACGTATGGGTAAATTAGTAACATCGTCTAATCTTGTATCTACTAATACAACTAAAGCAGCTCAAGGTATCAGTAGTAAAATAGACCATATCGTGGCATGGATTACAACCACATTAGAAAATTTCTGTGATTTAGTACAACCAATTTTTGAACATGATTCAGAAATTTTGATCCCAGAATTTAAAAATGCACATTTACCTATTGCTTATGAAGGAATTAAAGAAATTAATTTAGTTTCACCAAGAGGGAGACAGTTAATAAAAGTGACCAAAATCTTAGAGGTAGTTAATGATTCTGAATTAATCAATATTTTAATTGATGTTAGTTCTACCGATTTTCATACTCCTCTTCCTCCTGATTTAGAGATTCGAGTTATCAATAAAGACAATCAGAATATTTACTCTATTATCACCGAGGAAAATGATATGAATGTCCGTTTTCCATTTAGTCGTCAATTTGGTGAGCCATTTTCTATTAAATTGATGATATCAGGAGAGGATATTGAGGTTTTTGAGTACAAATAGTGAGTTAAGTAGGTGGCTACATCCATTACTCCACCTGCCTTGTAGAGTTTTATTTTCTGATTCTTTTATTCATTATACTCGGAAAGTGATAGAAGAGGGTTATCAGTGGTTCATCTCAATTGTCAATGATTTTTATATTAACAAGCGTCAACAAGATAACTAGCAACTTGAGTTAACACAATATGACTAGAATTATTAATCTGTATTTAAACGGAGACCTAACCCAAAATGGGTTTAATATTCACATTGAAAATAGTCCAATCAATGGTTATCTTCCACCTTGTTTAGAACTAATTACTGCTTATGAAAATTGGCAGGAAAAATTACACGAATTTGAATTATTTAAGAGCAATAACAATGGTGGTAAAAGACAACTAACTAGACCCATTAAAAATGATCCTATATCTCCCCGCGATAGATTCAGGCAATTACACAGGCAAAGAACAAATGAAACTCAAGAAAGAGAACAAGCATATCAAAAATGTGAAAAAGATTTGATTGATAAAATGAATAGTTGGCTGGAAAATCAGTCTTTTCAACAAGTATTGGAAAGACTAAAAAGCATTGTACATAATACAGAAAATTTATGGATTAGACTGATTACTAATGATTTACAGATTACTAAATTTCCCTGGGAAAGTTGGAACTGGATTGAATCAGAAAGAATTAATAAAAAAGAAATAACAGTTACTTTTAGTCCTAGAAATTCAGAAATTCATCAAACAGTTTTGAATAGAAGAATTAGGGTTTTACTAATTTTCGGAAGTTTTGATAGCGAGGAAATACAAGGTAATGAGGAACAGCTTTGGAAAAATATACCTGGTTCTCATTGGATTAAAGTTTTGAAATCCGATAAAAGAGAGAATATTTATCAGGAAATTAGGGAGCATAATTATGATATTATTTATTTATCAGGACATTCTACAACTCAACAAAATGTTGGTAGGTTTTATTTAACTAATACTGAATATTTAGAAATTAGTAATCTCACGCATATTATCAGAACCAAAAAAGAATTAAAATTATTAATTTTCAATTCCTGTAATAGTTTAGGATTTGCTTTTGAGCTATATAAACAAGGTTTATGTATTCCTAATATGATTGCCATGCGTTATATAATTCATAATCAAACATCAATTTATTTTTTACAGGAATTAATTGAGCTATTTATTAAACAAGGAAAACCCCTTCATGAATCATTACAATCAATTAGGCATTTTTTAAAGGATAATCAAGATAAATATGCTGTTGGTTCTTATTTATTACCTGTACTGTTTCAGGTATCTTCTCAACCTCAGCTATGGAAAAACTGGTTTAGCTCTCTTCCCTCTTTTAGGGAATTATGTTTAATTATTGGTTATAGTTTGGTGATAACTTTAGCTCTTATTTTAATCCGTTCTGTGGGAATTTTACCACCTCTAGAATTACTTGCTTATGATCAATTGATGAGACTAAAGCCTTATGAAAAGCCAGATGAGCGGATACTGCTTGTAGTAGCGACACCGGCAGATATTAAGAAGCTAAATGAAGAGCCTGCGAAAAAGGCTACGTTATCAGATAATACTTTAAAAAAACTCTTAGATAAATTAAAGGAATATCAACCTACCACCATTGGGTTAGATATTTACCGCAATTTTCCAGCTAGTCAGCAACTAAAACCTGAACTAGAACAAGAAAATATTATTGGTATATGTAAAAAATCAGATTCTGAATATCAACAGGGACTTGAACCACCACGAGAAATTAAATATTTTGGTTTTGTTGATGCTCTGCATGATCATGATGATATCCTCCGTCGTCATATTTTGACATCGAAAGAGGATAAGAAGTGTAAAACGACTGCAAATTTTAGTCTCATGTTAGTTTTACATTATTTGTCTCGCAAACACCCAAATGTATATGCTGTTTACAAGAAAGACCAAGAAGAGCAAGAAAAACAAAAAGAAGAAAGTAATAAAAGTAATAATAGTTGTCGTATAATATTAGGTCGAGCTAAATTTAGATACTTAAAACCTGCATTCAAGGATATCAAAAAAGGTAATTTTCTGAGTAGTTTTCTGGCAGCTATTTTCACTACTCCAGGATATTATCATAATGAAGACCTGAGAGGTTGTCAAATTATGCTTAATTATCGTTCTGTTGATCCTGCAATTCCCAGAATTGTAGATAAGGACAATAATCAACCTAAGTTTAAGACTTCTGTACCTTCTGTACAAAGATTAATAGAAATAGTTACCATCAATCAAATTTTAGAAGATAAGATCTTTCAATCGGAAAAAGAGAAGTTAAAAGGTCGCATAATTATTGTAGGAATTAGTAACAATCTAGGCGAGCAACCTGATTACTGGAAGACTCCTTATAGTCGAGAACAAATTCCTGGAGTATTTATCCAAACACAGATGGTTAGTCAGATTTTAAGTGCAGCTTTAGATGGACGTGCTTTAATTACTCCTTTATTACCATGGCAAGATTTAATATTAATTTTTCTGTCTGCTTTTGTTAGTAGTTTGATTACTAATATTCTCATGAAAAATCAAGCTGTATTACTTATTATGATTTTGGAAGTATGTTTATTATCAATTAGCTATGGATTATTAATAGTAGGATGGTGGATACCTTTAATTCATTTGAGTTTAGCAGTAATAACCAGTCCCGTGATTATTTGGATATGGGATATTAATTTCAAAGAATGGCAAAGAAAATTTAATTATCACTTAATTATAGGAGTAAAATCATGACAAAATTATGCCGTTGCTTGTTTACAGCTATAATATTAATAGCTTATTCTTCACCTACACTGGCGGGTATTAAAAAGCCTAAAGCACTACTAAATGCTCCTGCTGCAAAAAAAGGTACTGGAACTTTTAAAATTAAACAGCCTAAAGTACCACCAACTGCTCCTGATGCAAAAAGAGGTACTGGAACGGTATTTAATTTTTGTTCTTCTACTAATTATGGTATTGATTTAACTCCACTAATTCCTCAATCTACTTGGGGATATACTGCTAGTCAAACTCCCGTAGTTTGGGTTCATATTTCCTATGAGAAAAACCCGAGTAATCCACTTTCGGGAGAATTATCTGTATTAGATAAACAAGGAAATTTGATAAAGGAAAGACAGAAGGTGGAGATTCCTAATACTTCTGGTGCTTTTTCTCTTCAACTTCCTGAATTACCACAATCTAATCAAGTTTATGATTGGATATTACAAATTGAATGCGGAAATAATCAAAATACTTTTTTCAGTAATTATGTTATCGTGCCTTCTATTTCTAGAAATTCTAGCAAATATGCTATTATTATGGGATCTATATATCAACGACAATTTGATGATTTAATTAAGCTCAAACCAGAAGAAAGAATTTCTTTTTATCTAAAAAAAGGAATCTGGTATGATGCTTTAAATGAAGCAGCAAATCTTTATTGTCAAGATTCTCGTTTTTGGCAGGAACTATTAACCCAGGAAAAATTAGAAATAGCTTTGAAAGAACCAATTAAATGTTCTAAATATTAATTGGTCTCACGCAAATATATCACCAATTGCTATTTAGCACCTAATGACCAAGTTGAGCTTTAGCCTGTTGCCACAGGGCATCTAATTCTTCTAAACTATAATCTGTCAACGGACGTTCAATTACATCTTCCATTTTTTGCAATCGTTGAATAAATCGCTGACTTGTCCCTTGTAAACCCGCACTGGGATCAAGTTTATGCCATCTGGCAATTTGAATAATGGCAAATAGTAAATCACCTAATTCGGATTCTTGTCTTGCTTTGGTTTCTTCAGCTAAAGCCTGTTGAAATTCCCCCAACTCTTCATGAAATTTGCCCCAAACTTCATCTATATTATTCCACTCAAAACCAACTTTAGCAGCTTTTTCAGATATCTTCATGGCCGCATTTAAGGGGGGAAGACTACGACGATAACGATTTAATTTATGACTGAGTTTTTGCTCTTCTACAGTTTCTCCTTTTTCTGCTGCTTTAATCATTTCCCAATTTTGGTGTACCTCTTCTATACTTGCTACAGTCACATCGGCAAATACATGAGGATGACGACGGATTAACTTTTGAGAAATACCCTCAGCTACTTCTTGCAAAGAAAAATCACCCGCTTCACTGGCAATTTGTGCCTGTAATACTACTTGTAATAATAAATCGCCTAATTCTTCAGCAATGGCCTGTTTATCCCCAGTTTGAATTGCGTCTACTACCTCATAAGCCTCTTCAATTATATATGGAGTTAGACTTGATGGGGTTTGTGCCAAGTCCCAAGGACAACCTTGGGGAGATCGCAATTTCGCAACTACATTTATTAACTCTTGTAATGCCGCTAAAGTCTGATTAACTTCCATATTTTTACCGCTTTTTGACACTGCGACGACTGGGGCTAACTTTACGTTTCTTAATTTTGCCACGAGGAGGAAACCGTAAAATCAGTTAAACTAATTTTTTCATCTGTTCATAAAAACCACAATCATCTCATGCAAGTGCAACTCCGTGGATCTAAAAATCCCCTCGCGTATCTGCTATTAATTGCTCCTTTTTTCCTTTGGGGTACAGCAATGGTGGCCATGAAAGGCGTAATTCCTCACACCACACCCCTATTTATGGCGGGAGTTAGATTAATACCTGCGGGGGTGTTAATTCTCATGGTGGCTGCATTCATGGGTAAACCTCAACCTCAAAGTTGGTTAGGATGGTTGTGGATTATTATATTTGCTTTGGTTGATGGTACGTTATTTCAAGGCTTTTTAGCCGAAGGTTTAGTCAGAACCAATGCTGGTTTAGGTTCGGTGATGATAGATTCCCAACCTCTAGCAGTAGCTTTACTTTCCCTGTGGCTATTTCAAGAACATATTGGTTTATGGGGATGGTTGGGGTTAGGTTTGGGAATTACAGGAATTAGTCTGATTGGTTTACCCCAAGAGTGGATTTTCCATCTTTTTGACGCGGGGATAACCATTTCCATAGATAATTGGCAAGAGTTATTTAATAGTGGTGAGTTATTAATGTTACTGGCAGCTTTATCAATGGCTGTGGGAACTGTGTTGATTCGGTTTGTGTGCCGATATGTAGATCCAGTAACAGCTACAGGATGGCATACAATTATTGGTGGTTTGCCTTTGTGGGGAATTTCTTCAGTATTAGAATCTCAACAATGGCGAAATCTTGTACCATCAGATTGGATAGCTTTAGGATATGCTACTGTATTTGGCAGTGCGATCGCCTATGGATTATTTTTCTATTTTGCTTCTAGTGGAAATCTCACCAGCTTAAGTTCTCTCACCTTTCTCACACCTGTTTTTGCTTTAATATTCGGTTATATTTTCCTCAATGAAGTCCTGACAATAATCCAATGGTTCGGGGTTTTTCTCACCTTAATTAGTATTTATTTAATTAACCAACGAGAAAATATCGGCGGAAACCAGAAACCTACTATCACAGGAGTCAGGAGTCAGGAGTCAGGAGTCAGAAGTCAGGAATCAGGAATCAGGAGTTAAGAGTCTCTTACAGTCTGGCTTTTACCGTAGATTCTTGATCTAATTTAAATTTAACAACCGCCAGTAATTCTCTTGATGTCTAACATTCAAAACCTCAAATCTGCCCTCTTGCCCCCACCCCTCAAACCAGGTGATTTACTGCGCGTCATTGCCCCCAGTGGTGCATTGCGAGAAGTTGAGGCTTTTAATCAAGGTGTGGAAATTTGGAAGGCGCACGGCTATCGGATTAAAATTAGCGAAAATATAGATAATAGACATGGTTATCTAGCTGGTACAGATGCCCACCGTCGTCAACAATTAGCCACAGCATGGCAAGATCCAGAATGCAAGGGTATTCTCTGCGCGAGAGGTGGTTTTGGTAGCACCCGGATTTTAGAAGATTGGACTTGGCAAGAAAATACCATTACCCCTAAATGGTTAATTGGCTTTTCTGATGTCACAGCCCTGCTTTGGAGTCTCTACAACGCCGGGATTGTCGGTGTACATGGTCCCGTCATGACTACCCTAGCCAATGAGCCAGAATGGTCAATTAAGCGGTTATTGGACATATTAGCAGGTCGTCCCCTTGAACCTTTAAAAGGTTGTGGTTGGGGTGGTGGAACAAGTACAGGAATCTTGCTTCCTGGTAATCTGACAGTCGCTACCCATCTTTTAGGAACACCGATTTTACCCAACCTTGATGGTGTGATCTTAGCCTTAGAAGATGTCACAGAAGTACCTTATCGTATTGATAGGATGTTAACTCAGTGGCGATTAAGTGGGGTTTTGTCCCAAGTTCGCGGTATTGCTTTGGGCGGATTTACCCAATGTGAAGCCCCTCCTCACATACCTAGTTTTACTGTAGAGGAAGTTTTGCGCGATCGCTTGGGTGATTTGGGTATTCCCATAGTTTCTCATCTCCCCTTTGGTCATGATAATCCCAATGCTGCTTTACCTGTGGGAATAATGGCAACATTGGACGCGGAACAAGGAACATTGCATTTTACCTCATAGATATAGATATATTAAGTAGGTTAGCATTAAAAACTGTCGTTATGGCAAGGCAAGAGGCAAGAGGCAAAAAGCAAGAGTGAAGAGGGTTTGGGCGATTTTACTTTTCTTTACACAGATTAGTTTTATTGTGTTCACCTACTTAGACACTATGTTTCTTATCTATTCTCTATTCCCAATTCCCAATTCCCAATTCCCAATTCCCTATTCCCTGTTTACAGCGATTTCCAATCATATAAGGTACATCTTAGCCCCCTCATCGCTTGCGGGGAGGGGGTTGGGGGTGGGGTTCTTGTTCCGGGTTTGATGACAATTTGCTGTAAGACAATGACAAAACATAAATAACTGTAAATCTGCGAGAACTTGATTAAAATCATGATGATTGTATAAACCTGTTTTATGATTAGCATTTCTGAGAATTGTTAACCAATTTGCTACTTCTTTCATGTACTCTATAGATGTATCAATTTTCTGGGGATTATAAGATCCTATTTGTCTATGTAATGCTAATTCTTTATCCGTCGGTTGAATACCTAAGTCATTGATTTGATCAGTAACTATTTTACAGGTCAATCTTTCAACTAAATTTGCGGCTTTTAGACTTATACAATTAGAATGTACACGATATTTAATTAACACTTTGGGAATATTCCAAACTTTGAATTTTTTGGATATTCTTACCCATAGATCATAATCTTGAGCATTTGGATAATCTTTTCTGTAAACCTCTCCATTTATCTCAACTGCTTTGATTGCACTTCTTCTCATCAAAACTGCTGAATGAGCAAAATAATTATGGAATAGCAGCCGACAAGGAATTTTTTGATAGGGTTCTTCCTCATTCCATACTTCACCGGTCAAATTATCCTGATCATCCATTAATTCAACCCAAGACCCAACCATACCAAACTCTGGGTTATTTTCCATAAACTCAAATTGTTCTGCTAATCTTGATGGATAAGCATAATCATCACAATCTAAAACAGCAATGTATTCACCTGATGATGCTTGCAAACATTTATTTCTAGTTGTTGGTTGCCCCAAATTGACATTGTTTTGAATTAATTTGATGCGTTTGTCTTCATAGGAATTAATGATCTTTACGCTACTATCTGTTGAAGCATCATCTACAATGACAAATTCAAAATTTGTAAACGTTTGATTTAAAATACTCTTGATTGCTGTATCAAGATATTTTTCGCCATTATAAACTGGCATAACAACTGTAATTTGAGGATTTAACTCTTGTTGAATAAGCTGATTTTGCGTCATAGTATCTAATGCTTTTGGACAAATGGGTGATTTTTATAGTAATCCATAAATAACGTATAATGTGCGAGTTATACCTAATTTCAGGGAACTTTTGTTCAACTTCAAAAAATGCCTAGTATAAACTTTGACCCTAAACCTACCATCTCGATTATTTTATGTACCTACAATCGAGCAAAATATTTAAACGATTGCATAAACAGTGTACTTCAACAAACCTTTCAGGATTTTGAATTAATTATAGTTGATGATGGTAGCCAAGATCATACTTTTGAAATTGTCAATAGTTACATACAAAAACTTCCTCATATCCGTTATCTTAAACATCAAAATCGGAAAGCTGCTTATGCCAGAAATGCGGGTATTCAAGCATCTTTTGGTAACTATATCACGTTTATTGACAGTGACGACACCTATAAACCCCATCATCTAGAATCGCGGCTGGAATTTATGCAAGCTAATCCAGAGATTGATTTGATTGAAGGTGGATGTGAAATTGAGGAGGAATTCTCTGTTCCTGATTATTTTCAACCTGATCAAACAATTAATATTAGAGAATGTGTTGTCGGTGCTACATTTTTCGGAAAAAGACCGATGTTTTTTGAATTAAAGGGATTTAATAATATTCCCTATGGTGAGGATACAGATTTGTGGGAACGTGCCGAAAAAATCTTTAAAACTCAAAAAATCAAAGAGCCGGAAACCTATATTTATACAAGAGTGGAAGATAGTACAACTAAGATTTTCTTAGATAAAATGTCTGCTGGTAATTAATATAATCCATTAGACATCTCCAAAAATTAAATATGCGTTTTCTACAACCCTTGTAGAGACGTTCCGGCGGAACGTCTCTACATTTATTTTCACAAAATGTCTAATATCTAACTTTTGGAAGTAAATTTACAAAAAAAATAGCAGGAATTGCCACTATTTCTAGTTGGAGTTTTCAGTTGATTTTTAAACTGCGTCTATAAAATATTCTGAGTTGAAAAAGTTATTTTTAGATGCAATTAATCAATTAAATTGGGAGATTGTTGGCAATTATTTAGCCTGTTTATGTAAGTTGTAAATTGACTCTTTTTGAAGATTGGATAGTATTTGTGTGAATTGTGGGAGAATATGTTAGAATTATAGCAAAATATGACAACTATTCAAAGTTAATTTGACATAATTTTGTCTTTTGTCAAGTTGAAGCCTAAAATCTACATTTTTTTGGAGTTTTCGAGTTTATGACAACCTCACAGGAGAGGATTATCCCGACGGATTTGCGAGGTGAAATGTCGCGGTCTTATCTAGAATACGCCATGAGCGTCATTGTAGGTCGGGCGCTGCCAGATGCTAGGGATGGACTCAAACCTGTGCATCGTCGCATCCTCTATGCCATGCACGAACTGGGTTTACTACATGATCGCCCCTTTAGAAAATGCGCCCGTGTGGTGGGGGAAGTATTAGGTAAATATCACCCTCATGGTGACACGGCAGTGTATGATGCCCTGGTGCGGATGGCGCAGGATTTTTCCATGCGATCGCCTCTTATCAGTGGACATGGTAACTTTGGTTCAGTGGACAATGATCCGCCGGCGGCAATGCGGTACACAGAATGTCGCTTGCACGCATTAACCAGTGTTGCCCTCCTCCAAGATATTGAAGCCGAAACCGTAGACTTTGCCGATAACTTCGATGGTTCGCAACAGGAACCTACCGTTTTACCCTCCCGCATTCCCCAACTGCTGTTAAATGGTTCTTCGGGAATTGCTGTGGGCATGGCGACAAATATTCCCCCACATAACTTGGGAGAATTGATTGATGGATTAGTAGCCCTAATTCACAATCCCGAAATAACTGACATTCAGTTAATGCAGTATATTCATGGTCCCGATTTCCCGACTGGGGCGCAGATTTTGGGGGTGAGTGGCATTAAAGAAGCTTACACCACTGGACGCGGTTCAATTACCATGCGGGGTGTTGCCAATATTGAAACCATCGCCCAACGCAACCGTCCAGAACGGGAAGCAATTATTATCACCGAACTGCCTTACCAAACCAACAAAGCGGCATTAATTGAAAAAATTGCCGAGTTGGTAAATGATAAACGCATTGATGGTATTGCAGATATCCGAGACGAGAGCGATCGCGATGGCATGAGAATCGTTATAGAATTAAAACGAGATGCCTATCCCCGTGTCGTTTTAAACAACCTTTATAAACAAACCCCTTTACAGTCTAACTTTGGGGCAAATATGTTGGCACTAGTCAGCAGTGAACCCCAAACCCTGAACCTCAAACGTTTCCTCAGCGTCTTCCTAGATTTCCGCATTCTCTCCATTGAACGCCGCACCCGCTATGAACTGAGGAAAGCACAGGAACGAGATCACCTATTACAAGGCTTATTAATTGCCCTGTCACAATTAGATGCAATTATTGTTTTAATTCGTCATGCACCGGACGCACCCACAGCCAAAGGGGAATTAATCACCACTTACGGACTGTCGGAAGTGCAAGCAGACGCAATTTTGCAAATGCAATTACGGCGACTAACAGCGCTAGAAGCCGATAAAATTCGCCTGGAACACGAGGATTTACAAGTTAAAATTGGCGATTTAGAGGATATTTTAGCCAGACGGGAACGGGTGCTAGAAATCATTGAAACGGAAATCAGTCAAATTAAAACCAGTTTCGCCACACCCCGGAGGACAGTAATTACTCATGGGGAAGGAGACATAGATGATATTGACTTAATTGCCAACGAAAAAGCGATTATTCTGGTGACAGAACAAGGTTACATCAAACGGATGCCCGTTAACACCTTTGAATCCCAAAGCCGTGCCACCAGAGGCAAAGCCGGGGCAAAAGTCAAAGATGATGATACCATCGAGCATTTCCTCACCTGCTGCGACCATGATAGTATCTTATTCTTTAGCGATCGCGGAGTCGTCTACTCCCTCAAAGCCTATCAAATACCCGTAGGTTCGCGCACCAGTCGGGGGACACCCATAGTCCAAATGTTACCCATTCCCAAAGAAGAAAAAATTACCTCCATTGTCCCCGTAGACGAATTTAGCAGCGAAGAATATCTCGTCATGCTCACCAAAGGCGGTAACATCAAAAAAACCGTCCTGGAAGCATTTAGCCATATTCGCGCCAACGGACTAATTGCCATATCCTTAGAAGAAGGCGACCAACTGCGCTGGGTGAGAAGAGCCAGAGTAGAAGACAGCATCATTATCGGCTCACGTCAAGGTATGGCCATTCACTTCCGCTGTACCCATGATCAACTGCGTCCCCTGGGGAGAGCCACTCGTGGTGTAAAGTCCATGAAACTCAAAAATCAAGACGAACTCATCGGCATGGATATCCTACCAGCCGCTGTTCTCGATACCCTGGATACTGTCATAGAAGGGGACATTGAAGAAACTGTGGAAATCGAAAATAGCGAAGAAACCGTAGAAACCGCCGACATCGAAAATAGCGAAGAAATCGCAGAAGTCACCAACACCAATAGTATTGGACCTTGGGTATTAGTCATTACAATGGGCGGTTATGGTAAGCGCGTTCCCGTTTCCCAATTCCGACTCCAAAACCGTGCTGGACAAGGTTTAATGGCTACCAAATTCAAAAATCGCAAAACCAAAGACAAATTAGCCACCCTGCGAATTGTCAACAGCGACGACGAAATCATGATGGCCACCAATCGTGGTATCATTATCCGTCAAGCCGTCAATGCTATCTCTATCCAATCCAGGTCAGCTACTGGAGTTAAAGTGCAACGTTTAGACGAAGATGATGCCATTACTGGAGTTGCAATTGTTCCCCCTGACACAGGAGATACAGGAGAACTAGAAGAAGCAGAATAGACAATTAACAATTAACAAGATCCCCGACTTCTTAGAGAAGTCGGGGATATGAATTTTCTGGTAGAACTTTTAATCTAAATTAACTATATCTCCTACGTATACAATAGTATCTAAAATCACACAATATTTCCTTCAAAACTAATTGACTAATGTGAACAATAAGTAGGGATTGCTGAAAAAGTTGTCTGTGAGGGCTAGGAGTCAGGAGTCAGGAGTCAGGAGGAAGAATTAGAAGAAGATAAGAATAGTATTAAATCTGGTAAAGTGATAGGTTTTTGCTAATTTCAACCCTTATTCCTTGCACTTCTTT